>NZ_JADNJD010000013.1:0-9682 GCF_015554745.1 Anaeromassilibacillus sp. 1001302B_160321_C8
TCCGTGTTGTTGCTCGCCACGCGCAGGCGGAATTGGTAGGTGCCTGCGTCTTCCACATAGATGTTGTGGTAGAGCATGTAGTCGCCTGCATCGGTGCTGCCCACGTTCTGGCCGCCCCCGATGTCGCTGCAGGATTCAACCTTGACGCCGGCCTTGTCGCCCATGTCAGGATCGCCGCCCTGTTCGTCGTAGTCCTCCGCCTCGATGCGGGTGACGGTATCTCGGCTTACAATCGCCTTAGCCACGTCGCTGACGTCTGTCAGCTCCACGGAAAGCGTCACCGCTTTGGCGGGCATGACAAAGCTATACATCTTATCCCGGGCAACTTCCACCACTTGCAGTGCAGTGCCGTCCGCATCCACCGCCTTGACCGCCTGCACGGTCTTTCCTGCCGGCAGGCCGGAGACGGAAACCGTCACGGTCTCGCCCAAAGCCGCCTCTGCCGGCGCGCTCAGGGTTGCTTCCTGCCCGTCCGCCACCTGGATCGCATAGGTTTCGCTCGGAGCTACCTGGCCGATCTTCCAGAGCTCCACGTTGTCGATCTGCATGGAGGTGTTTCCGGACGATTTGCAATAAAATGCGATATCAACTTTTCCATCCGTAACTTCTATTTCTGTGGAAAACTTCTGATAGATGCTATTAAACGGGATGTTGACCATTGTCTCTTGCGTGCCATTATAACCCGACAGCTCCATGCGGCTGGTATCTGCCGCCGTATTCGACATTTTTACCGTCGCATTCACGCGGTAAACGCCATCCGGCAGGCCGGTGACCGTCTGGCTGAGGCGGCCCTCATAGGCGCTTCCATTGTAGAAATAGAATTTATAGCTGCCGCCAAATGCATCGTTTTCATCTACGCCATGGCCGGCTGTCCCCGAAAGGTTTTCCACCGTCCAGTTGTCCAGGATTCCGTTTTCGAACCCGCCATTCGGAACATGCAACTGTACCATTACCATGGGTTCCCGGCTCACTTCGATACGGTCAATATTGATGTTTGCCGTATCGCCTTCGTTTACAAGAACCGTCAGCGTATTTTCTCCTTCCTGGAGATGGACGGTCACTGGAATTTCATCCCAGAGGCTGAAATCCTTCATATTCGGGAAAAATACCTGCTGGGCATCCGCACTGTCATTTGCATAGACGCTCATCGTCTGCGTATTGCCAGAGCCATTTGCATACCGCAAATACACGGTATAGTCGCCCTGTTCCGGGACGGTAATACCGGAGAAACGCACCCCATCGCCCACGTCGTGGAGCCACGCCACGTATCCGGAGCCTTTATAACCGCCGAAGACGTTTTCACTCTGTGCATTCCCCATGATATCTGCGTCTTCTGCCTCAAATTCAAACGAAGGAATCGTCGTCCCACGCAGGGTGATGGTGGAAGCCTTCGCCGTATCCGGCACCTTCACATAACAGATTTCACTAGCCACATCGGCATAATAGCCGGTTTCCGCTGCCTGGAGGGCTTCCAGGGAATCGTACGCTGTGAGTTCCTGCCCATCCTGCTGGACGGATATGTCTTCATATGCCGCCTTATGGAACTGCATCAGATAGCTGCGCGGCGCAATATCCGTATAACGACCAGTGCGCTCGCCAATTTGGAATGTGATCGCCGTATTTTCTTTGCCAGCAGCAACATTGCAAGTATACGGAGTGGTGGCATACACGCCTTCCTTATAGGCATCCGTTTCGCCGTCATCCTCATAGAGGACAAAATCAAAGCTTCCGTCCTCCAGCGTCGGGAACACGTCCAATGTCAAAACATCGATCGGTTTTTCGCCGACATATTCCATTTCTGGCTGCATCGGTATGATGGAACCCGCTTTGACAAAGACGGGAAGCAACGTAACCGGCGCGGAATACTGTAACGTACCACCGCCGCCATAAACCGTTTTTCCGTCGTCATAGTCGTACCAATCCCCCTCGGGCAGGTAAACCTCCTTGATGGAAGAATCCTCTACCACCGGGGCTACCAGGAAGCTGGGACCATTCATAAACTGCGTATCCATGCCATATGTATTCGGGTCGTCCTGGAATTCCATGACCATGGGTCTTACAAGAGGGACGCCTGTCCCGCCTTCTCCAAGGCCCTTTTCGATGCCGATGCCAATGATATTATCCGCAGTCAGCGAATACGTATACGGGATCAAGCGGTAGCGCAAGTTAATATATCTACGCGCTACATCTTCGCCGCCATTTTCCCAAGGCTCTTTTGCTGGAAGTCCAATGGCATAATGGAACCGGTGAATCGGGGTAAACGTGGCCAACTGAATCCAGCGTTTGAACTGGTCGCTAGAAGGCGTGCCATTGAAGCCGCCGATGTCAAAGCCCCAATAATTGAAGCCGGACAGGGAGAGGCTGGTACCCAACCGGATCTGCTCATGCATATCGTTCCACCCACAGCCGATGTCGCCCGTCCACGGGGAAACATAGCGGTGGCTGCCTGTGAAACCAGAGCGGGTCAGCAGGAATGGGCGCTTCCCATCCTCGGTCACCTTATTATAAATGGTTTCGTTGTGCTTAATCGCAAAGACATTATGGAGTTCTTCCATATCGCCCCACGCCTTGCCTTTTTCATTCCAACCGACCCAATCCGGGCGCAAGCGCGCCGGTTCGTTCATGTCGAGCCAGAAGCCTTCCACGCCCTGACCCAGGATCATGTTATGCTGCTCGCCCCACCATTCTTGGGCCTCTGGATTGAAGAAGTCTGTCAGGCCGGAAGCAGCGCCCCAAGGCCAGATAATATCCTTCTGATCCCCGGTCCTGCTGTGCATAAAGTAGCCGTTCTCCACACCATATGGGTAATCCTCCGGCTGTGCATTTGTGACATTCGGGTCGTCTATGACGCCCATGCGCACATTGAGATCGTGGAGTTTTGCAATCATCCCCTCTGGGTCGGGGAAATTAGTGGTATTCCATTGCGTCGGGCTACACTTATATTGATACCACTCAATATCCGCCATCATCATATCCAGCGGGATTTCCTTGTCTCGGTATGTCTGTGCCACACGCTCGATATCCTCTTGGGTGTAACCATAATGGCACTGGATGTTTCCATAACCCCATTCGGGCGCGAAGTATGATTTCCCGATGATATCCGTGAAGGTCTTTGCAATCTGCTTCATGGACGGACCGTACATGAAATAGTACAACAACTCCCCGCCTGGGGCAGGGTTCAGGGCCCCGAAGGAATAAGACTCTGGGTCGGTTTTCCCAAAATCGAACACCGTGCGGCTCGTGTTGTCAAAATAGATCGAGTACCCTTTGGAGCTAATAAAATGTGGGTCGGACATATACCAACGGCCTTCCCCAGTCTCTTGGACATAGGAATCGCCCTCGTGCCCGGGGCCGTCGTTGCTCCACATGATTAACCGCTGGCCGGTCTTTTCAAATGCCTCGGTCTTTTCGCCCAAGCCCCAAAAACGCTCATCGGCCTGCTTTTTGTTTTGCACCAGGACTTCGTTATCCGTGCTCCAGCCCATGCTCTGTTCATCGCCTTCACAGAGCAGTTGGCCGTTTTTATCCCAGTAAGTGAGACGGAACGGGCTCTTATCGACCTGCACATCCATTGTCCCAGTGGAAATCATGTAATAGTCGCCGCGATCTTCCGCTGTGAGGGTTTCTGGGTCCACTACCTCATTTTGAACCGCAAAAGAATCATATTTGCGGTCAAAACGTTTGCTGGGTTCACACCAAACTTTCAGTGCGCTGGGGGAAACCGATTTAATTCTAACCGCTGCATTATCACATTCAAAAACCAACTCGTTGTTGCTGGCCTTCTCCACTGAAAGGACATCGCCAATATAGGTCCATTTGGTCTTCTTGAGCGTGATATAGTCGATATTCATTCCACCGCTATCATCGCTGTTTTTGACCAAGTCAATGACATTTGTCCCTTCCTGCAACTCGATGGTAACCGGGCGGTCTTCCCACTCTTCCCAGCTGCCAAGGTCGCTGAAACGAACCTTCTGGGTTTTGCCATTGACGGAGCACGTCAGTTTTTGCGCATAACCATCATTCTTACCGTTTGCATATCGTACCACCATGGTATAAGTGCCGGCTTCCGGGGTTTCTACGGTGAAGCGAACGCCCGAACCGACAGCTTCAAACCCTGCCGCAAAACCTTCTCCGGAATACCCTTGGTGATCAGACATGACTTTGTTGCCATTCAAGGACTCTGCATCTTCGGCTTCATACATATCTGCCAAACTGATGCAATCCAGCTTGATACCTGCGCCCGTGTCCCCTTCTTCGAGCAAAAAGGCAATGGTATTTTCTCCAGCCTGAAGCGGCACGTTTTCCGTTTGCGCGCCCCATGTGTCCCAATTGATCATCTTTGACAATGTGAACGTCCGGACTTTTTCATCATTCGCATACAGGCTCATGGTCTTATTTTCGCCAGAGCCGTTGGAATAACGCAGGCGGACCGCATAATCGCCTGCATCCGGAACCGTCACGGTGAATACAACCTTGGAGCCGGTCTTCATGCCGTCTACAAAGCCATCTCCAGAAAAATCATCCAGATTTTGCGCTACGGTTGCTCCCGTAAGGGCTGCTTCTTCCGCCTCGTAAACCTCCTGGTCAATTGGTGCTGCATGGACCATTTTGGACGTGTCCGTGCCTACAGACAGCGCTTGTGCATTCCCAGCAAACAAATACGATGGGGAAAGCAACATAGAAACTGCTAGTAATGCGGACAACCATCTTTTTTTCATCTTTCTCCTCCTTCTCTCTTGAACTGTCTCTGTTTTAAAACATCCCGATTTCTTTTGGTATAGATCCACCTCCTTTCTAGCGATTCACTTTGCAATGAATTTATTTTTCAACTTTTCCTTATGTCAAAAATATAGTAAAATATACTTATTGTCAATAGAATTAATTGCATATTCGCTGTATTTTTTTGCCATTTACAAAGAAGAGCTCTGCTATATTAATATTAATTGCGTTTAATAAGTAAATGTAATTGTTTTAATGTTCATTAAAGCAACTGCATCTCATAATTTGTGCGCCATATTGCTATACCATACAAAAGGTACTTATTCCAGGATATCTTCTAAAACAAGCACCTTTTCGCGGGTACGCAGTGCCTCTCGCGCCTACGGCGGACGCACAGCGTCTTTTCGCGCCTACGGCGGACGCACGGCGTCTTTCCGCGCCTACGGCGGACGCACAGCGTCTTTTCGCGCCTACGGCGGACGCACGGCGTCTTTCCGCGCCTACGGCGGACGCACAGCGTCTTTTCGCGCCTACGGCGGACGCACGGCGTCTTTCCGCGCCTACGGCGGACGCACAGCGTCTTTTCGCGCCTACGGCGGACGCACGGCGTCTTTCCGCGCCTACGGCGGACGCACAGCGTCTTTTCGCGCCTACGGCGGACGCACGGCGTCTTTCCGCGCCTACGGCGTTCCCTACGAAAACGGGCAGCAAGGAATTTGCTTTCCGCTCCACATTGGAAGCCCTACAGAAGCACACCGCAAAAAACTTGTCTTTCTCTTCACAGGGAAAATCCCTATAGAAGCAAGACGAACGTTTCATAAAGATAAACCGCACCCCATCAGGCCATGAAATATAAAAAGCTAAAACATAGAAGGACCTAATCCTGGGAATCCCCAGGATCAGGTCCTTTGTTTATCGGGAAGAAACCTTCCCTTTCATTTTCCTATTTGCTCTTACGCAATCGTAACTGTGCAATGCTTGACCGCGTTCTGGCCCGGCAGGGTCGTATAAACGCCCGTGCTCTGGCCCGGCGTGCCGGTTGCATGGACTCTGTAATAGTAGTCGTTGCCGATCTTCGCCACGAACTGCGTCTTCAGCACTTCGCCATTGCCGACCGTGAAGTTCGGCGTCATGGCGTTGCCGTTGACGACTGTCATCTTGAAGCAGTATGCGCTGCCCCTCTTCAAGGTGAAGTTGACCGTCGTGTCGGAAACCACATACGCCCGCTGGCTCGTCACGCCCTGCGCTGCGGATACCACGCCCGCTGCGCCGTATGCGTTGCCAACGTTGGCAGACGTGCTGCCCTTGCCGCTGTTGCCCGTGCTCGGCTTCTCTGCCTTCACCAGGTTATTCGCAGCCTCTTCCAGGTTGGTATATGCCTTTGCAATCGCCTGGCCGTCTGCGGTCTCGTCCGCGGCAACCGTCTTTGCAACGCTCAATGCCGCCTTAAAGGCTGCCACGCTGCGGTCGGTGTAGCCGTCCAGATCCTTCTGCTCCATCTCGGCGATCAGCTTGTTCAGCTCATCCTTGTTCGGGATCTTGCGCAGGGCTGCCATTGCATTGGACAGCTCCACTGCCTTCGCATCCACGTCGGCCTGCTCTGCATTCGCATTCGCGAGCAGTTCTTCCGCCTCTGCCAGCACGCTCTTGAAGGTATCGAACGCCTCATCCTGGATATAGTCGTCCGGGTCGAAGGTGTTCGCTTCGTCCACCAAGCTTTGCAGCTCGCTCATATCCGCACGGAATTCCAACTTTTCAATCGCTGCCTGCAAGTTGTCATATGCCTCGTCCACGTCCGCCTTCAGCGGGTTCTCCTCGGCATAGACATCCTTCGCCGCGTTGAGCGCTTCCTCGAAGCCCTCAGTGCTGCCCGGTTTGAACTCGTCCAGGCGCTCCGCCAGCTGTTCCGCGATGTTGATCAGCGGCAGCAGGACTTCTTTGTCGCCCGCTTCGAATTCCAAGAGGTGCATCGCATCCAGCAGGTCGCTCCACGCCTCGTTGACCTCTTCCTGGGTGGCATTCACGTTGCCATAAACGGTCTGTGCATTCTCGAGGGCGTTCTCGAAGAACTCCTTCGCCGCCGGCACCAGGCCGTCGATCACGTCCTGCGGCACCGCGTTGGCCTGCTCCAGAACCGCTCCCAGGATGCTCTTGTCCACATTTGCGAACGTGAAGCGCAGGGTCGTGCCCTCGTTCGGCATGGTGAAGGTGTAGGTGCAGCCATCTGCTGCAAATTCGATGTCCTCGCCATTGAGCTGCGCTCCGGAGAACGCGCCCTTGGTCGGGGTGAAGGTGAAGACCAGCTCTTCGCCCGGCATCACCTTTGCGCCGTAGATCGCATCGGAAGAAATGATCTCTTCTGCATCGCCCTCGACGCTCATCGATGCGTTGCCGCCCCACTGTACCGTCAGAAGCTGGGCTTCCGCCTCTTCGCCCGCATCGAGATAAATCTCAAGCGCGCTGAGCGCCGCTTGGATGCGTTCCAAAGAACCATCGTCTGCACGCAATTCCGTCTGCAACGCAGTGATCTTTTCCTGCAAGCCCTGATACCAAGCTTCGGAACAATCATCCGGTGAGATCGCCTGTGCGCGCTGCAAGGCGCTCAAGTCGATGGATGTATCCAGTGCAATCAAGCGCCCTTCGCTTCCCACTGCGTTGTAATAATGATAGACCACGCCATTCTTTTTCACAACGCAGGGTTTATGCGCATAGGTCGAGCTGTAAGTGCTGTTGCGCTCTGTCAGCGGGATGTACGATTTTTCCCAATGGACCATGTCCTTTGAAACAGCAAACGAGTCAATGATGCCGCCAGGAGAGCTGGTGAAATAGAACATCACCCAGTAGTCTCCAATTTTTACAACGTCTGCGTCGGCATTATGACTATCTCCCCAAACATCGCCGCTGGGAGAGGTGTCCTGATTGAGAACGGGGTTGGTTGCCTCGCGTTCCCAATGCGTTAAATCCTCGGAATACGCCTGGCACATGACTTCCGGGCCGCCCGCCGCATTGTAGAAGCCCACATACCGGCTGTTCTCCTCATCCCAAATGGCCTGCAATTTCCAAATGGTTCCTTTTTCATACGGATAGGTGCCGTCATGTGCATCCAGTACCGGGTCCGGATAACGTTCCCACTGGGAAAGCGAACCGTCCGGCTGGAAAATGCTGTCCGCAAACGCCACGCCAGCGCGTTTGATGCCCGCCTCATAGCCGGGGGTATCGGACGCCAGATAGGTCATCGCCAGGCGTCCATCCGCCATCACGTGCGGGGTGGGAAGCTCGCCCCATTTATGGTCGCGCACAATATAGCCCGCCGCGTTGTATTCATCCCAAGCGCCGGGTTCGCCGTTCTCCAAAATCTTTCCAACCTTTTCCCAATGGAGCATGTCCGTACTGCGCGCAAGGCCCGTGCGATAGCCGGTTCCGTCGTGCCCGACATACGTCATATAGACATAGGTGTCGTCGCCCGGAATGGCAAAGACATTGGGGTTGTCGATCAGGTCGCTGTCAAACGTGCCCGTTCCCACGCCCGAATAAGACAGCACAATGCCGTATTCATAGGGTGTTTTGACCTCTTCATAGATCGACTGGAAAACTTCGTTGGACAGGCGCTTTGTCAAGGCAACCGTTCTTGCATCAGAAAAATCTTCCTGCAAGGAGACGGTCAGTTCGATTTCCCCCTCTGCTAAGTTGCCCAGATCCAAGGAAAAATCAGCGGTCTGCGTGTTTGCCGGGATCTCTTCGCTAAAGGTCTGTTCCGCGCCCGTGCTGTCCACCGCCTTGATATAAAGCGGCTGCGCCTGCTCCCGGACCGTCTCCAACGTGACGGAAAGCGGCAGCTGGTTGTCGCCCGGCACGACCGCTGGCACCGTCATTTCAAAGCCGTGCAGCATTTCCCGGACGCCCCATACGCGCAGTTCGGAAGCGCCGACCGACTTTCCGTCCTGCGGGGTGACCGTCACCCGCACTTTTGCTGTGCGGAACACGTCGAAGTCGATGGTGAAGGGCACAATCCACGTGTCGTCCCCATAGGTTCCCACTGTGACTTCCTGGTTTGCCGCTTCCTGCCACTGGCTGCCGTCCCAATATTGGACGCTCACCGACTTGGGCGTCGGTACGCCTCCGAAATCGTTGTAAGCAAACCATTCCACCTGATGGACATCCTGCTCGGTTTCAAACTCCACCTCTACAAACGCCGGCCCCTGTTTGTCGTAATTGGTCCAGCGGTTGCGCGGCCCTTCGTCATGCGGCGGCCCCTGCTTGCTCGAGATGATCCCATCCGCCAAATCCTGGAGGTTGTCGCCGCCGTTGGTGTATTCTGCAAACAACTTCGGGAAACCCACTCCCGTCGGGTTCAGCGCCAGATTGCTGAGTTCCCCTGAAGCCCAATCGTATAGATGTTCCGAAACAGACAAACCCGCAAATCCAGTTTCAATAGGCGTAGCGGCCCATGCCGTCGTGACCCCTGAACACAGGATGGCGGCACTTAGCAAACACGCAGCCAGTTTCTTTTTCATAAAGCTCCTCCTTTTTCTCCAAATCATACGAAAGATATCCCTTTAAGACAGCGCCTCTCCTTTCCGCAGTATTTGGGATGGTACTTTCCTCTATTGAGGTCATTGTAACACGCCGATCAGGTCGCGTATTTACAAAAAGTTATCTAAAAAATACAATTTTTTAACATATCAATAATATACTTTTATAAAAATTTAACTTTTCTTTTCCATTAAAATTGTATTACATTTTTTGTTTCCATACTCCTGATTTCAAAAAAAGCAGACCCCCGGATACATCCGGGAGCCTGCCCTCTTTACAGGAACCATCTACAGATGGATCCCGTTATTCTTTGCAAATAAAATGTTTATCCAATGGTAACCGCACACTGGAGAACCGGCGCTTCGCCCGGCATCTGCGTGTAGACGCCCGTGCTCTGGCCCGGCGTTCCGATCGCATAGACGCGGAAGTA
>NZ_JADNJD010000013.1:9778-99337 GCF_015554745.1 Anaeromassilibacillus sp. 1001302B_160321_C8
GAGAACCGGCGCTTCGCCCGGCATCTGCGTGTAGACGCCCGTGCTCTGGCCCGGCGTTCCGATCGCATAGACGCGGAAGTAGTAGTCGTTGCCAACCTTCGCCACATACTGCGTCTTGAGCACGCTGCCGTTGCCAACTGTGAAGCTCGGCGTTGCCGTGCTGCCGTTGACGACTGTCATCTTGAAGCAGTACGCACTGCCTCTCTTCAGGGTGAAGTTGACCGTCGTGTCGGAAACCACGGATTTCGCCGCGGTCACTACGGATGCGGAGGAGGTCACAACTGCTGTGCCTTCGCCCGCATAGACATTTCCGCCAGAAGTATTCGAAGAGCTGGAGCCCTTGTTCCCGCTGGAGGAATTGCCGCCGGAAGGCTTGCCTGCGTTCTCGATGGCAGCTTCAAGCTCTTCGACGAGTGCATCGACCTCTTCCTGCGTGGCCAGATCGTTCGCGAGCAATGCGATTGCCTGCGTTCTGAGCGCCTTAACGGTGGCATCCGTGCTGTCCGCCGTCTCTGCAATCAGGTCTTCCAGCTTGCTCTTATCCGGGATCAAGCGGATTTCTGCCATCGCGACAGAAAGCCGGCTGGTCATTGTCTCAACATCCGCCTGGGACGGATCTTCCTGCGCGACCAATTCCTTGGCCTCTGCCAGGACATCCACAAAGGTATCCCATGCATCGTTCTGGATGTATTCGCTTGCTTCATAGGTATCTGCCACTTCGATCAAATGCAGCAGGCTGCCCAGATCGGCGCCGAGTTCCAGGTTGTTGAGTGCATTAACCAGCTCATCCGCCATTGCGTCGATGTCTTCCTGCAGGGAATCCTGCGCGTCATACATCGCCTGGGCCTCTTCCTTCACCGCCATCAGCGCTTCCCAAGAAGCCGATGTGTAGCTGGCCTGGTCAAGGCTGTCACAGGTATCCAGCAGGAGCTTCAGGAACGTCATATCGCCGTTCTTGAACTGCAGGTACTGGATGGCGTTCAACAATTCGCTCCAAGCGTTGTCGATCGTTGCCTGATCCGCCGTTGCGCTTTCTGCAACTTCTTCTGCATTGGCAATGGCTGCATCGATGGCTTCTCTGACGTCGCTCAAAGCGGCATTGTATTCGTCGCTGCCCTGCAATTCTTTTGCAATTTCCAGCGTAGCGTTCAACGTGAGCTTATTAACGATGGTAAAATCGAAATCGAGCATCTGGTCTTCGTCGCCCATGGTTACGGCATAGGTGTAAAGATCCTTTTCATAATCGTCCTGTGCCTTGCCATTGACGGAAACGCCCGCGATTTCACGGCCGTCGTATGCCGGAGCAAAGGACAGGGTGATTTCTTCGCCAGGAACAACGCTGCCCATATAGGCGCCTGTTGCGTCCAGGATCGCCTCTGCATAGCCGTCCACTTCCATGGTGACAGCCGGCGTGTAAACCACCGACAAGGTCTTGCCCGCTGCCGGCGTGATTGCGCCCTCTTCATTGCCTTCCGTGGTGAACGCCTTGAGGCAAACATTGCCGAGCGCGCCCCACATATCGCCGTCAAAGTCGCCGGCGACCTGGATGTTCACGCCGCTGGTACCGGGCTTATCCTGCAGGTCTTCTGCGGAAGAGCTGCCCGCCACTCTCTTGACATGCGCGGTATAGTTGGTGCCGACCTCTTCCAGATCGAGCCAATCTTCGCCGTTTACATTGACAAAGCTTTCGCCTTCCTCGATATTGGCAACGCAACGGACGTTGTCGAAGTTGCCGTTCATTTCCGTTGCAACCGGGAACGCTCTGCCGAGCGGGTTTTCCATGGTGACAACAATCGAGTACTTTTCACCCTCTGCGAGGTTGACCCACTGGTCTTCGTCCAGATAGATGGTGTGGTAGCCCGGATATGCTTCTGTGCCCGTGATGGGTTCCTTATAAGCCTTTGCCTCGCCGATCGGGGCGCCGCCATCCTCCGGAAGCTGCGTATAAACCTGGATAGAATACTGTGCATTTGCATCCGTGGTGTAGAAGGAGACCGCCTTCAAGGTCTCGTCGCTGGTCGCTGTAAAGACGTTCGCCATGGAAACCGGCGCATTCATCTCTTCCCCGCCAACGGACATGCTCCAACCGGTGCCGTCATACTGATACAGATGGTCGTAAGCCTCCGCGCTGTCCGGAGTCGTGTCCAAAACATACTGCATGACCTCGGTGATGCTGCCCTCGTCATAGGACATATAGAACAGGCCGTCATACTGGTCTCTGCCCCAGCTGTTCCGGATCAGCCAAGCGCCATCGTGCTCCGGCGTGCCGTAGCCGCTGGAGAACAGCTCCTTCGGGATATTATCGTCCCAGCCGACGATCTGCACCGCATGGTTGCAGTCGCCAAAATTGGGGCCGCCAAACTGGGTCTTCACGGGCGTCCCATTATAGTCCACATAGTTGTAAGCTCTGGAATTATAGGAGATTCCCAGGCTTCCGCCTGCCAGCAATGCCTTTTTCACCGCTGTGCCGTCCAGGTTGCCGTCGGCGTCGCGGGTCGGCAGATAGTTGGTCTCCTCCAAGCGGTACTCCTGGTCAAACTGGATGGACGGGTCCAGATCCTCGTATTTGTCCGCTTCCGCAGAACCAGTCGATTCCGGATAGGGGAGCGTTTCCTCCAGCACCGGGCCTACGCCTCTTGCGAGGGTCGACGTTGCGATAAAGGTGTTTCCGCCCAAGCGGTACTCCTGGAATTTCACATCCACGTCCGACTCATTGTACTCAAACGGGCGGTAGCTATCCCCGTCCGTTCCGTCGGCCGGATCGTCCGGGTTGGCGCGGCCATGGTAAGCAAAGTATGCCAGATGGATCGGCGAGAATACAGGCGCATCCTCACCCATTTCGTCAAACAGGTTGGACGCCATCGCGCCGGTGCCGCTGAAGGCCCAGCAGGTGCCCCAGCCGCCCTGGTTGCGCACCTCCGTGGTAACCGTGCCCGCTTCTACTGCGTTATACGCGGCAGGCAGTTCGTCGGTGGCCGCACGTGCGCGCAGCATCGTCCTTGCCGACGGCGCAGCGTTCTGCATGTACGACAGATCCATATTGGGCGAGACATACGACGACATGGTTTTCCCCATGACCGCCCCTTCCTCCGGCCCCTTGCTGGCGGCGGCTGCCGTAGTCCCAGCAAAGGAGGCTCCCAGCATGGAACATGCCAACAACACAGATAGGACTTTGTTCGCTGACTTCATAAACTCAACCTCTCTTCAATAAAAAATTTGAGAAAAACGTGTCAAAATACGTTTTTTCAGTTCCTGATTTGTCTATAAAATTGATGATACTACTGTAAAAAAAGGATGTCAAGATTGAACCATCCTCATTTTGCATCTAACCAAAACAGACCTTGCATCACAGGTTCGATTATCTTGCGAATTCTGCGAGAATTTTCCAATTTTTTCTTATATTTTAAAAGTATCTTTTTCCCTCTTGCATTTTTCTGTCATTTTGCCGATTTAATGCAATAAACTTCATGCAAAAACACAAGTGTTTTTTTTAAAAAAACTATGCAAATCATCTAAAGAAAGAGGGAGGTCCCCGGGATACCCGGAGACCCCATTGCCTCAAAAATATTGCTAGACCGTTCTATTGTATCCCGAAACGAGCTTATCCAATGGTAACCGCGCACTGGAGGACCGGCGCTTCGCCCGGCATCTGCGTGTAGACGCCCGTGCTCTGGCCCGGCGTTCCGATCGCATAGACGCGGAAGTAGTAGTCGTTGCCAACCTTCGCCACATACTGCGTCTTGAGCACGCTGCCGTTGCCAACTGTGAAGCTCGGCGTTGCCGTGCTGCCGTTGACGACCGTCATCTTGAAGCAGTATGCGCTGCCTCTCTTCACGGCGCTGTTGTATCGGAAACCACGGATTTCGCCGCGGTCACTACGGATGCGGAGGAGGTCACAACTGCTGTGCCTTCGCCCGCATAGACATTTCCGCCAGAAGTATTCGAAGAGCTGGAGCCCTTGTTCCCGCTGGAGGAATTGCCGCCGGAAGGCTTGCCTGCGTTCTCGATGGCAACTTCAAGCTCTTCGACGAGTGCGTCAACCTCTTCCTGCGTGGCCAGATCGTTCGCGAGCAATGCGATTGCCTGCGTCCTGAGCGCCTTAACGGTGGCATCCGTGCTGCCCGCCGTCTCTGCAATCAGGTCTTCCAGCTTGCTCTTATCCGGCACCAAGCGGATCTCCGCCATTGCCGTGCTCAGCTCGACGATCATCGCGGTGACATCTTTCTGGGAAGGATCGGTGGAGGCAAGCAACGCCTCTGCCTTCTCCAAAGCTGCCTCAAAGGTATCCCATGCATCGTTTTGGATATAATCGTCCGCCGCATAGCCATTGGCCGTATCGACCAACGCCTGGAGCTGATCCAACGCGGTGGCCGGCTCCAATGCATTCAGCGCATCCGCCAAAGCCTGCGTCATCTCGTCGATGTCCTGCTGCAGGGAATCCTGCGCATCGGCCATTGCCTGGGCCTCGTCCCTCACGGCGACCATTGCATCCCAGGAAGCCTGCGTGAAGTCTTCCTTCTGCAACGAATTGGCCAGATCCAGGACGGCCTGCAGGCCAGCCATGTTTCCATTCTGGAACTGCAATGCCTGTACGGCATCAAACAGGAGGTTCCAAGCATCGTCGATTTCCTCCTGGGTCGCGGTTGTGCTCGCTGCGACCTCTTCGCCGTTGGCGATCGCCTTATCGAGTGCTTCCTGCACGTCGCTCAACGCTGCTTCGTATTCATCGCTCTTCTGGGCTTCTTTTGCCAGCTGCAATGCCGCGTTCAAAGTGATCTTGTTGACCACGCTGAATTCGATGTCCACCGCCATGTTCTCTTCGCCCATGGTCAGGCTATAGGTGAACAGGTTCTTATCAAAGTCCTCGACCGCTTCGCCGTTGACCGTAACGCCGGTGATCTCCCTGCCGGGAACAACGGGTGCGAAGGACAGGGTCAGTTCTTCGCCAGAAACCACCTTGCCGATGTACGCGCCAGCCGTGTTGACTACGTCATCCGCTGCCCCGCTGACCTGCATCGTGACCGTCGGGTCATAGGTGATGGTGAGCAGCTTCGCCTCTGCCGGGGTAACCGCGTCTTCGTCGTTCCCCTCGGTGGTGAACGCCTTCAGGCAGACATTTGCCAGATTATCCCACACATCGCCGTCGAAGTCGCCGGCGACTTCGATGTTCACGCCGCTGGTGCCCGGTTCGATATTTCCGGTCCAGTCTTCCTGGTTCTGGGAGTTGGGGTCCACCCGCTTGGAGTGCGCCGTGTAGTTTTCGCCCACATCCGCCAGGTCGATCCAGCTCTTGCCGCCATCGATGCTGATAAAGCTTTGATGGTTGTCGATTGCTGCCTGCACGCGGAAGTTATCCAGCGTTGCATTCATCTCGCAGGCGACCGGGTATGCCCGGCCGAGCGGGTTCTGCATGGTGACGACAACCGCATAGTTCTCGCCTTCCTTCAGGTTGACCGGCTCGTCCAGATAGACGGTGTGGTAACCCGGATACTGCTCCGTGCCCGTCTGCGGCTCTTCATAAGCCTTGTTGCCACTGGTGGGGTTGTAATTGTTGGTATCCGTATACACCTGGATGGAATATTCCGCATTCGCATCGGTGGTGTAGAAGGAGACGGCCCGCAGGGTTTCATCGCTCGTTGCGGTGAAAATGTTGGCCATCGGGACCGCCGTGGCCTTGTCTTCCGCGCCGGCGGACATGGACCAACCGGTTCCATCGTACTGGTAGGTGTGGTCGAACTCATCCGCATCCCCTACCTGGTACTGGGAAACCTCGGTGATGGTCCCTTCGTCATAGGACATATAGAAATAACCGTGCATATAGGACCAATCGCCCCAGCTGTTGCGGATCAGCCAGCCGCCGTCGTGCTCCGGCGAATTGCCCTGTGCGTCCTGGAAATACTCCTTCGGGATGTTGTCATCCCAGCCGACGATCTGCACCGCATGGTTGCAGTCGCCGAAATCGGAACCGGTGTAATGGGTCATGATGACCTTGTTGCCATTGCCGTCGTCCCCGATCATTGCCGGCTGGTATTCCTCTTCATAGTAGAATGCCCTGGTGCCGCTGGAGTCATAGGCAACCACCAGGCTGCCGCCGTTTTCCATCAAAGCCTTTTTAATGGCCGTGGTATCCAATTCGCCGTCCGCGTTCTTGGTCGGCAAATAGATGCTGTCGTCCAAGCGGTATGCCTGCTCAAACTGGATGCTGGGGTCGAGATCCAGCCACGGCGTCTTATCCACCTCGTAGAAGGGGTCCGGATACGGCGCGACCTCCTCCAAAGCCGGGCCCACGCCTCTGGTAAAGGTGGCGGTGCTGCAGAAGGTGTTGCCGCCGCCGACATACTCCCGGTAATCATCATTGATCATGCTCTCGTCGTATTCATATGGCAGATAGGTGTCCCCGTCCGTCTTGTCCGCCGGGTCCTCCGGGTTGGCCTTGCCATGGAAGGCAAAATAGGCCAGATGCGCCGGGGAAAGAACGGGCGTATTCTCCTGGAGTTCATCGTACAGGCTCGAAGCGATCGAACCCGTCGCGGCGAAGGCCCAGCAGGTGCCCCACCCTGCCTGGTCGCGCACCTGTGTGGTCACGCGCCCCGCATCGATCGTGTTATAGGCGGCGGGCAATTCCTCCTGCGCAGATCTGGCCGCTCTGGAAAGCATCCTCGGCTTCGCGGCAGCGTCCAACATGTAGGACGTATCCATGCCGGAATGGGAATAGCCCATGACCGCACCGGTCTCGATCTCTCCCTCCACAGGTGTGGGCTTGTCCGATGCTGCAAAAGCGGTGGTCCCGGCAAAGGACGCCGCCAGCATGGAACAGGCCAACAACAGGGATACGATCTTGTTTCCTGTCTTCATAAACTCTACCTCGCTTTACAATTGATTTGAACAAGCCGGAATCGCAGAGGATATATACATCCGCATTCACATTTTGTTCATAGGAATGATCATACTCCGGAAACATTTCCCTGTCAAGCAAAATCGCAATCTTTTTGCATGTTTCTTTCTTTTATCCTGCATTTTATTGTCGAAACTCCCATAATACTGTAGTTTTATTTGGGAAATTCGATGGTGTGTTGCATGTAAAATTTCATTCCCTTCTTTTCCTTTATTTATTTATCGATTTATTATATTAAAACAATATTTCTTACTGTCAATTTCAGCTGCCAATAAGGGCCCTCCCCCTCCCGATATCCCGCCTTCCTGACCCGGCCCTCCCTCACTGGCTGCCCCAACAAAGCCAAAAAGGCCGAAGCGGGAAAACCCACTCCGGCCCTCAAATCGTATGCACTTATGTCTGTTCGGAATGATCCACATCTGGTTCTTCTTGCGGTTGCTGGGGAAGGACACGCCCGGCCCCCGTCCCTTGCGGCGGGCGGTCCGCACCGCGCTCCATCTCTTCCACGGCGGCACGCGCAACTTCCCGGAGAATCCTCTCCAACTCTTCATCTGTCAGATGCAATGCGCCACCTCCGCTCCTTCTTTTCGCTTAGCTCTATTATAAGAAGGAACCGCAGGAAAAATCCAGTGGAAAATCTTGCTGTTCTATTTTTGCGGTTGTGTTGCTACAACGGCAATGCCCAGCTCTTCCAACTGTTTCGCGTCCACATCGGTGGGCGCTTCCGTCATCAGGTCGCTGGAGGAAGCCACCTTCGGGAAGGCGATTACCTCGCGGATGCTGTCGCAGCCGAGCATCAGCATGACCAAACGGTCGAGGCCAAAGGCCATGCCGCCGTGCGGCGGCGCGCCGTATTTGAACGCGTCGATCAGGAAGCCAAAGCGGTGCTGCGCCTCCTCGGGCGTAAAGCCGAGCGCTTCAAACATCTTCGCCTGCAATTCCGAGTCGTTGATACGCAGGGAACCGCCGCCGACTTCGTTGCCGTCGAGCACCATATCGTAGGCCACCGCGCACACAGCGCCGGGGTCCGTCGCCAGCTTGTCGATGTCCTCCGGGCGCGGCATGGTGAAAGGATGGTGCATCGCGACCCAGCGCTGCTCCTCCTTGCTGTATTCAAACATGGGGAAGTCCGTGATCCAGAGCAGGCAGGGCTTGCTCTTGTCGATCAGGTCAAAGCGCGCGGCCAGGTTGCAGCGCAGCGCGCCCAGGGAATCCCACACGACCTTGTTTTCGTCGCTGGCGACCAACAGGAGCACGTCGCCCGGCTCCGCGCCCATCGCGCTGCGGATAGCGGCCACTTCCTCCGGCGAGAGGAACTTCTCGTAGGAGGAGGTCTCCTTCTCTGCGAGGCGCGTCCAGGCAAGCCCCTTCGCGCCATAGGCCTTGATCCATTCGGTCAATTTGTCGATCTCTTTGCGGCTGAGCGCCTCGGCCTTACCCTTGAGGTTGATGCCGCGCACAGAACCGCCGCCCGCCAGGGCGCCTGCAAACACCTTAAACTCTGTATTCCGGAGCAAATCGCTCAAATTGATCAACTCCATTCCAAAGCGCAAATCCGGCTTATCCGAACCAAAGCGGTCCATCGCCTCGTGCCAGGTCATGCGGCGGAACGGGGTCTCGATGTCGATGCCCAAAACTTCCTTATAGACGCGCTTCATAAAGCCCTCGCCGATGGCCATGACGTCGTCCTGGTCCACAAAGCTCATCTCCAGGTCGATCTGGGTGAACTCCGGCTGGCGGTCGGCGCGCAGGTCCTCGTCGCGGAAGCAGCGGGCGATCTGCATATAGCGGTCAAAACCGGAGAGCATCAGCAGCTGCTTATAGAGCTGCGGGGACTGCGGCAGCGCGAAGAAGCTGCCCGGGAACACGCGGGACGGTACCAGGTAGTCGCGCGCGCCCTCCGGCGTGGATTTGATGAGGTCCGGTGTCTCGATCTCGATGAACCCGTTCTGATCAAAATAGTCGTGCGCCACCTTGACGATCTTATGGCGGCCGATGATTTTGCGCTGCATGTCGGGCCTGCGCAGGTCGAGATAGCGGTATTTCAGGCGGGTATCCTCCTTGACGTTGGAGTCCTCCACGATTTCAAACGGCGGGGTCTCCGACTTTGCCAGCACGCGCAGTTCCAGGACCTCCAGCTCGATGTCGCCGGTGGGCAGGTCCGGGTTCTTGGACGTGCGCTCGCGCACCGTCCCGCGCGCCAACAGCACAAACTCGGCGCGCGCCGCAAACGCCTTCTCGAAGATGGCGCGGTCCGTGCTTTCGTCAAACGCCAGCTGTACAATACCGGTGCGGTCGCGCAGGTCGATAAAGATCAGCTGTCCCAGGTCGCGCTGGCGCTGTACCCAGCCGCAGACGACCACTTCTTTTCCAATATCCGTGCTGCGGAGCTCGCCGCAGTAGTGGGTCCGTTTCAGGCCCGTCATAAACTCTGCCATATGGCACCTCCAAAAAGATAGTCAATTCCAATGGGTACCCGCCGTTCCCCGCAGCGGGGCCTATCCGTTTTCGGGAGGAAGCGCTGCCGCCCGGCAGGGCCCCTACCAAAAACGTCCGTTCCGGTCCGATGCCGGTTAAAACGCCAAGTCCTCCTGCTCCGTGGACAGGCAGACATACTGCTCCACGAAGTCCTTGGACAGGTCGATCGTCTTCTTTTCGCCGGTCTTCATATTCTTGAGGACCGCCTTTTGGCTTGCGATTTCATCGTCGCCCAGCACCATGCTGTATTTTGCGCCGATCTTATCCGCATATTTCATCTGCGCTTTGAGGCCGCGGTCGTTCTCATCGCACGCCGCGATGATCGAATACTTGCGCAGGCTGTCCGCCAGCTTGAACGCCTCCAGGTGCGCCGCCTCACCCAGCGACGCAATGAAGATCTCACAGCGGTCCGGGGCCGGCATCTCGATGTTTTGCTTGTCCATCACCATCATCAGGCGCTCGATGCCCATGGCGAATCCCAGGCCGGGCATGGGCTGGCCGCCCATCTCTTCCACGAGGCCGTTGTAGCGGCCGCCGCCGCAGAGCGTGCTCTGGGCGCCGAGGTCCCCGCTGATGAACTCAAAGACCGTGTTCGTATAATAATCCAGGCCGCGCACGATGGTGGGGTTGACCGTGAATTCGGTCCCCACGGCGGTCAAATACTTCTGCACCGCCTCGAAATGCGCCTTGCAGTCGTCGCAGAGATAGTCCAAAATCTTCGGCGCGCCCTCTGCGATTTTGGAGCAGATCGGGCTTTTGCAATCCAGGATGCGCATGGGGTTGCGCTCCAGGCGGCCCTGGCATGTTTCGCAGAGCTGGTCCTTGTACTGCGTGAAATACGCCTTGAGCGCCTTGTGGAACTCTGCGCGGCAGGTCGGGCAGCCGATGGAATTGATCTCCAGGCGCAGGTTCTTGATTCCCAGACGGTCAAACACGCTCTTCGCCAGGCCGATGACCTCGGCGTCCGCGCTGGGGCTGTTGGAGCCAAACATCTCCACGCCGAACTGGTGGAATTCGCGCAGGCGGCCGGCCTGGGTGTTTTCATAGCGGTAACATGTGGTGAAGTAGTGCAGTTTGACCGGCAGGCCGTTGTTATAGAGCGCGTGCTCCAGCAGGGCGCGCACAACGCCCGCCGTCCCCTCCGGCCGGAGGGTGATCGAGCGCCCGCCCTTATCCTGGAAGGTGTACATCTCCTTTTGCACAACGTCGGTGGTTTCCCCTACGGAACGCTGGAACAGGCGCGTATCCTCAAAGACGGGCGTGCGGATCTCCCCGAAGCCGTGCAGGGCGGCCTCGCTGCGCATCACATCCTCCACCACCTGCCAATTTTCACTCTGGCCCGGCAGGATGTCCTGGGTTCCCTTTTGTGCCTTAATCAATTCCATCTGATTGCCTCCTATCGCTCTGTTCGATTTTCTGGCGGTATAAAAAGAAAACCCCCGTCCCAGTGAAAGGGACGAGGGGAAATTCCTCGCGGTGCCACCCTTTTTCAGAAGCGCCCTCCGGCGCCTCCCTCAAAGTACCCCAAACCCGGTTGCGCGTGGGGCTTGCGCGCAGCTCGCGGGTGTCTTTCGCCGGCCCTCCATTTGCAGCGCGCTCTCAGCTCTGCGCGCCTCTCTGTGGCAGGAGGCATCCGGGTACTCTTCCCGTGTCGTCGCCAATCGTTTGCATATGCACGCAAACAAAAGAAACCGTGTATACTCAACGTGATTTTACACGGTTCTGTTTGTTTTATAATTCTAAATTATAAAATTCTTTTAAAAATCCCAATTCCTTTGCCCTTTGAGGGCTTTTCCATGCTTGTCCCACCACATGGTTGGGGCAAGCGAAAAGCAGAACTGGATCAGCCCTTTGGGTTCAGGATATTGCGCCAATCGAGGTCTCCGCGCTCTAAACCGTGGATCAACACTTCCGCAGTGGCGATATTGGTTGCAACGGGGATGTTGTGCATATCGCAAAGGCGGAGCAGATTCATATCGTTGGGCTCATGCGGTTTTGGATTCAGCGGGTCCCGGAAAAACAACAGCAAGTCCACCTCGTTGCAGGCGATGCGTGCGGCGATCTGCTGGTCGCCGCCTTGGGAACCGCTCAAAAAGCGCTGGATCTCCAAACCGGTAGCCTCCGCTACCATTTTGCCCGTCGTTCCCGTGGCGCACAGGAAGTGGCGGCTGAGCACGCCGCAATAGGCAATACAAAATTGGACCATCAATTCTTTTTTGGCGTCGTGGGCGATGAGTGCGATGTTCATGTGTATCATTCCTTTCAATAAAACGCACAGGCTCCTTAAACGCGTACCGCCAAGGGCACCTGCTCCCCCTCTAGTCTGGCCGCAAGGCGGCCAAGCGCCATTGTTCCCGCACTTTTCAGCGGCGCGGGCGAACCCGAGGCTCCCGCAACAGCAAGCGCCGCATCCTCCGGGACAATCGCGATCAAACGGATCCCGGATGCGTCGATGACGGCGTCTAAATCCCGATACGCGCCAAGATTGCGGAAACTTTTGCCACTGAAACGGTTGACCACCAAACGCTGGCTGCGGACTCCCGCATATTCCAGCGCAATGCGCGTTTTATTGCAATCCCGCAGGCATACGGGGTCCGGGGTGGAAACCACCAACGCCCGCTGCGCAGACGCAACTGCACTCATAAAACCGCTGCCGACGCCGGCGGGGCAGTCGATCAGCACGTGGTCGTAATACCGGGAAAGAACGGATACCATCCGCTTCATGATCTCCGGGCTCACAATATCCTCTTCGCGCCCGGGGGCAGGCAGCAGAAAGAGCCCTTCGGCCCACTCGCATGGATAAATCGCCTGACTGGGGTCCGCCTCGCCAGCAGCCATGTCCGCGATATTGAATACCTGGCGCTCGGAAACGCCGAGCATATGATCCAATGAAGACAGGCCCGCGTCGCCGTCGATCAACAGGACACGCCTGCCGCGCCGAACCAACGCCAGCCCTAAGCCGGTGGTCAGCGTAGATTTTCCCACGCCTCCCTTTCCTGATGTGATAACCGTCACAACTCCCATGTACAAAACCTCATTTTTATATTAACACAAAATTTTGCAGGTGTCAAAAGATTTTTATTGTTCATTTTATCTATTTAAAACACGAAATCATGTTTTATCCCGGAAATCGGGGCCTTGCGCCAACAAACGGCCTCATTCGGCGGAGGCGGTCCCCTGGGAGGAGGTTTCCCCGGATGCATTTGAGGAAGCATCCCCCTCTTCGTCCGAAACAGCGCTGGACGCCGCCAGCTCTTCCGGCATGACCAGGTTTCCCTCGTCATCTACGGTTTTCCCGTAGAAATAGGCGTCCAGGATGTCGCGCACCACGTTCTGGCAATAGGTGCCGGTGGAGCCGTGCTGCAGGATGACGGCCACGGCGATCTCCGGGTCGTCGTACGGCGCAAAGCCGATAAACGCCACGTTGTCCGAGCCGGGGCCCTGCGCGGTGCCGGTCTTGCCGGCGATCGGCACGGGATAGTTGCCGAGGTTCCGGTGCGCGGAGCCGCGCGAATCCGTGATGACGGCGCGCATCCCCTCTTTTACATATTCGAAGTTCTGCTCGGAAACGCCGGTCTCCGCCACAACGGTCGGGTTGTCCGGGTCGTTTTCCATCACAACTTCCTTGCGCGCATAGTCCGTGATCTTGCTGACGAGGTGGGTCTGGTAGCGCACGCCGTTGTTCGCGATGGTCGATGCATAGGTCGCCAACTGGAGCGGGGTAAACTGGTTGTCGCTCTGGCCGATCGCCGCCTGCACCACGTCGCCGCCCACCCAGGTCTTCCCGCGTTCGGCGTACTCTTCGGGGCCTGCCAAAATGCCTTCGCTCTCATTGAGCTCAACCCCGGTCTTTTCGCCCAGGCCAAACCGGCGGCAATAGAGGTTCATCGTTTCGATGCCGGTGTAATAGCCGGTTTCAAAGAAGAAGATGTTGCACGATTCGGCCAGCGCGCGGCGCAGCGAAAGGGTCCCGTGCGTGCCCAAGCAGCGCGGCGTAAAGCCGACGTCTGCAAAGCGCTGGTACGTGTGCGTGCAGCGGAACGTCGTATTGTTGGTGATCACGCCCTCCTGCAGGGCTGCGCAGGCCACCGCCGGCTTGAAGCAGGAGCCGGGCGTAAAGATGCCTGTAAAGGCCTGGTTCACCAGGGGATGGTTCTCGTTTGTCAAAACCTGGTTTTTATAGTCGTTGTCGTACGTATATTTCTCCAGGTCGTAATTCTCATTGCCGGCGGCTGCCAACACCGCGTTGTCCTTGACCCGCAAAACCACCGCCGCGCCAATCGTACAATCCTGGCCGTTCCAGCCGCCCTTGGTGCTGGTCAGCCGTTCGCCGTTTTCCCGCGCGGCCTGCACATTCTGTTCCAGCGAAACCTGCGCCACCCGCTGGAGGTTGCTGTCCAGGGTGAGGAACACGGTATTGCCGGACTTCGGCGCTTTGATGACCGTCTCAGAGGCAACGCCGCCACGGCTGGTGGTCTCCACCTGCTTTTCGCCCGCTTCGCCGCGCAGCTCGTCCTCAAAGGCGTACTCGATGCCGCTCTGCCCCATCCGGTCGTTAAAGGCATAGCCCTCGTCCTTGCGCTCGTCGTACTGCTCCTGGGAGAGCGGGCCCATGGTGCCGATCAGCTGCGCCGCGAGGTCCCCGCCCGGATAGGTGCGCGCCGTGGTGATCTTGATGCTCGCGCCGGGGAGGAGCTGGGTGTTTTCGCTGACAATGCCCACCGTGTCCCCAGAGACGTCCGGCGCAAAGATGTACGGCGTCGAAGAGTTGAAGCCCGCCTTTGTCATCCCGTAGCGCACGGAGGCGATGTTCCGGATCTCCTCCTTGGGGAGGGTGGCGTCGATTTCATATTTCTCGATCAGCGCATTCATGCAGTCGTCCGCCGTCGCGTACGAATTCAAAGCGGCAAAATCCTTGCCCTTTAAGCGCTCCACTTCGCTCTCAGAGTCCGGCATGAACGCATAGTTGCCCTCGCTGTCGATCAAAATCGGCAGCTCGTCCGTCCATTCCTCGCCGCGGCTGTTCAGCAGATTGGTCAGCAGGCGGATGGTCTCGTTCTCCGTGCCATAGGTCATGTACGGGCGCTCAAACTGGATGGCATACCCCGTCTTATTGGCCGCCAGGGGGTTCCCCGCGGCATCGACGATCTCGCCGCGCGCAGCGTCCATCGTGACAATGGACGCGCTGGTCGAATCCGCCTGTTGGCGTGTATCGGCGCCGTTCAAAATCTGCCAATCCACCAGGCGCAGCGTATAAATCGCGAGGATTCCTACGATGATCCCCACCAGCGCAAAACTGCGCAGCGATGTTTTCGACTTCATGTATTTCACCTCCACACAGGTATCGAAACAGGATCCTTTGATTCTACTGTTTCAAACGGGCAGCCGCCCTCCCGGCGCCTTCTTCAAAAGGGCCGCATATAGGCAACGCCCCGGAAAGGGCACGGTCCCCGAGGACAGAAACCCTCTTTTAAGAATACCATTTCCCAGGCCGTTTTCTTCCAAACGGCCGCAATTTTTCATACCAAAGGGGCCGGGCCCATGCCTACCGGCGGACCGGCCCCTCTCCATTTTACACGCCAGCCCTGCGGCTATTCCGTTTTTGAGCGGATCTGCTGGGCCAAAGCGCGGTTGAATGCGTAACAGAGCGGCATTGTACAGAAGGAATACGCCATGCGCGGCAAGTACCGTGTGACCAGCGCATATCCGCTGTACTCGTAGCCGTAGAGCAAATAGAAAAATACCCATTGGAGGAACAAAATCCCAGCGACCGCCCCGGCCGCCAAGAGCAGGGACGTCAGGAAATTCGTCTGGATCAGATCCGCCGTGAGCAGCCCCACCCCGTAACAGGCGGCCGCCAGCAGCAGGCCGTGGAAACCCAAAACGCCCCCCATGCCGATGTCCAGGAACAGGCCGCACAGAAGGCCAAAGGCGATCCCCGCCAGCTCGCTCTCAAACATCGCGATGGAAATCGCCGCAGGGATCAGCAGCACCGGCCGCGCCCCGCCGATTTCCGGCAGAAGGCCGGGGGTCTCCTGCACCATGTACAAAATTAAGATTTCGATCGTATAGGCAAAATACCGGATGATCTTATAACGGTCCATCACTGGCCCTCCGAAGCGGAGCTGGTGCCAAAGGCTTCGTCCAGCGCCTGCCCTTGCCCCTCGAATTCGGTGATCACCATCACGTCGCGCACGGAATTGACGTCTACAAACGGCCGGACCTCCGCATAGAGCGAGACATCATACTCCTCGTTCTGCACGGAAACCACCTCGCCGATGGCAAGGCCGCTCGGATAGACGCCGCCCAGCCCGCTGGTGGTGACAATGTCGCCCGCTTTTGCCGGGGTATCCGCCGCCAGGTAGCCCAACTTGACCAGCCCTTCTTCGGCCAGCTTGATATCGGTGCTCACCACGCCGCTGTCCCGGCGCAGGGTGGGCTCCGTCTCATCGATGGAAGGCAACGCCCCGACGGAATCCTTCACGGGGGTCCCGCTTTCCTCTTCCGTCGTCACAAGCGCGGCGATTTTGGTATCCGGTGAGAGCAGGGTGGTCACCTGGCTGTAGTTTGCGTTTACCGCGGAAATAAAGCCCACCACGCCCGCGTCCGTAATGACCGGGTCGTTCTTCGAGATGCCGTCGTTTGTGCCCTTGTCGATGGTAAATTTATACAGCACATTGGGGTCCCGCCCGATGACCGCCGCCGGTACGGGCTTGAAGTCGCGGTTTTCATCCTTCAATTCCAGGTATTTCCGCAGCTGTGCGTTCTCAATCCGGTACTGGTCATAGTTGACCAGCTTTGCCTGCAACTCTTCGATCTCCTTTTTGAGGGCGGCGTTTTCCTCCAGGAGCTCTTCTTTCGAGTAAGTAAGGGGTTCTGCCGCAACCGCGGCATTGTTGGTGATAATCGTACTCACGCGCTGCATCGGGGTCGCCACCAGCCCCAGCGCATTCGCCACGACCGACCCTCCCTGGGTGGCCGTGAACAGCATCAGCGCCAGCATGACAAATACCACCGCCAGCAGCACTTTTGCACTTGTGCCGTGCATAAAGTCTCTCATCTTGCGAACACCTCCCGTTGCTTTTTGAAAGAAAAAGGCCGTTGCAAAAATCACGGGCGCACAAAGCACGCCCGTGATCGATCGTTTGGTCCCTCTCCGTGTATGGAAAGTCCCTCACAAATCCCGGGGCCTTCCCTCAAAAATCCGGTCCAATCCGGCGGCAGAAACGAAACGCCGTCCCCACCCTTCGATGGCCGGATCAAAATTCTGTTCTCTCTGCGCTTCCACGCCGGGAAGCGCCAAGGCTTCGCAGCCGCTTATCTGCGGGCCTTGTAATAGGACGACGGCATGGTGACCTCCAGGCGCTTGCCGGTGCCGTCCACCACACAGTCCAGCGGGCTATCCGCCACATGGACGGGCATGCCCGTCTCCTGCTCCACCAGCTGGTCCAGGCCGCGCAGCAGCGCGCCGCCGCCGGTCAGCATGATGCCGTGGTCGATGATGTCCGCCGAAAGCTCCGGCGGGGTCTTTTCCAGCGTGCTCTTGATCGCGTCGACGATGGTCGCGAGCGGGTCGGAGAGCGCTTCGCGCACTTCCTCCGCGCTGATCGTCACGTTCTTGGGCAGGCCGTCCACCAGGTTGCGCCCCTTGATCTCGACGGACGCGCGGTCCTCTTCGCTGCCGGTCGGGAACGCCGAACCGATGGCGATCTTGATCTCCTCCGCGGTGCGCTCGCCGATCAGGAGGTTGTATTTCTTCTTGACATAGGAAATAATAGCCTCGTCGAATTTATCGCCCGCCACGCGCACGGAGCAGGAGGTGACGATATCCCCCAGGGAGATCACAGCGACTTCCGCTGTGCCGCCGCCGATATCCACCACCATGCTGCCGGTCGGGTCCGCCACGGGCAAGCCCGCGCCGATCGCCGCGGCCATGGGCTCTTCGATCAGCTCCACCTGGCTGGCGCCGGCCTGGCGCGCTGCGTCCTCAACGGCGCGGCGCTCCACCTCCGTGACGCCGGAGGGGATGCACACCACGATGTGCGGGCGGCTGAACGCGGTGGATTTCACCGCTTTTTTGATAAAGTGCTTGAGCATGGTCGCGGTGATATCGAAGTCCGCAATCACGCCGTCCTTGAGCGGGCGCACGGCGACAATGGAGCCGGGCGTACGGCCAATCATATCCTTCGCGTGGGACCCGACCGCCAAAACCGTGTCGGTACGGACGTCCACAGCGACAACAGAGGGTTCGCGCATCACGATGCCCTTCCCCTTCATATATACAAGCGTATTGGCGGTGCCGAGATCAATTCCGATATCCTTAGAAAACATGGCCAACATTCCCCTTTCAAACAACACCCACGACCGGGTTTTCATCCAGCGGCGCGCTGTACGGTTTTTCTATGAGTAAACCCATCCGCTCCGCGCTTATGCAGGGCACGGGTATTTTACATAAACTTTATTATACCCGCTGGTATGCCAATTCTCAACAGAAAAATTGTGAACAAATAAACTTTGGCAAATTCCACATTTTGCCATGAAGAAAACCGCCTTTAAACGGCAAAAGTCCGCAGAATTCGCGCCACGCGCGCGACCGGCAGGCCCACCACATTGTAGTAATCGCCGCGGATTCCCTGCACCAGCAGGGCGCCTTTGCCCTGGATGCCGTACGCGCCCGCCTTGTCCATGGGTTCCCCGGTGGCGACATAGGCCTGGATTTCCTCCTCCGCGAGCGGGTAGAACGTCACTTCGGTCCGCTCCGCCCCCACCTCGCAGCGCCCGTCCGCGAGCACGCAAAAGCCGGTGAACACCTCGTGCGTCTTGCCGGAGAGCAGCCGGAGCATGTCCGCCGCGTGTGCGGGGGTCTTGGGCTTCCCGAGGATGGCGCCGCCCAGCGCGACCACGGTATCCGCCCCCAGCACGACCGCGCCCGGGTGCTGCGCAAAGCACGCCTCCGCCTTGCGCCGGGCCAACAGGCGCACCGCCTCCTCGGGCGGGGTGCCGTCCGCAAAGCGTTCGTCCGCATTGGCCGGCGCGGTTGTATAAGGAATCCCCGCCAGGTCCAAAAGCTCGCGCCTGCGCGGGGAAGCGGATGCAAGGTACAGCATGGGATCACTCCTTTATATGGATTCTCGTGTACCCCAGGATCGCGGCCAGCAGCAAAATCGCCTGCGCCACGTTGACCTGGATGGACAGCCCAAAGGTCAATTTCAAGATGGCGAGGTCCAGCGTGACGGGTTCCAGGCCAAAGCCGGTGCTCATGCCCAGCCAGGAGAGGAACGAAACGCCCTGTACCGCCGAACCGATCACGCTGCCCAACACAATAGCCAACAACAGCAGCACAATGAGCAGCAGGCCGCGAATCAATGTCTTTTTCATCGCCGCGCCCCTTTACCGGCCGGTGGAACCGAAGCCGCCTGCGCCGCGCTCCGTCTCGCCCAGGTCGTCCGTCTCCTCCAGAGGGAGGTTCAACACCGGCATCAGCACCATCTGCGCAATCCGCTCGTTCGGCTCGATGGTGTACGGCTCCCCGCCCACATTGCACAGGCCGACGCAGATTTCGCCGCGGTAGTCGCTGTCGATCACGCCGACCGCGTTGGAGAGCGACACGCCGTGCTTGATCCCCAGCCCGCTGCGCGCGAAAATCAGCGCGACCGTATTTTCATCGGGCAGGGCGATCGCCAGGCCCGTCGGGATACGCACCAGCTCGCGCGGCGCGATGGTCACCGGGGACGGGATGCAGGCGTGCAAATCCATCCCCGCCGCGCCCGCGCTGGCGCGCTCCGGCAGGATTGCATTTTCATTCAAGCGTTTGATTTTCAAAGATTTCATAACCAACGTCCTTCGTTTGTATTGCGTTGCCTTCTATCACGTTCTCGTAAAACCCCAGCGCCGCGGGAAGCCCCCGGCCGCACGCCGGGGAGGATCGGTCAGCCCATCACCCATCCCTTATAATAGAGGCCGCGCGTAAACGTCCCCTGTGCGGGCGGCGTGCCGTCCGCGCGGAGATAGGCTTCCAGGATGCGCTGCTGCTCTTCCCGCGTCTCCGTGGTAAACCGCAGCACGCCGAAATCCATCTGTTTGACTTCCGCCAGGCGGTCCGCCATCCAAAGCGGCACGGAGTTGAGCACTTCGCTGCACGCGCCATAGCACTGCACCGGGAAATGGACACCCTTGCGGTCCGTCAGCTCCGGGGCTGCCGTGCAGTGCAGGCAGCCCTTCGCAGAATTGGCCGCAGGGCAGTTCCGGGTCAACATCAGCGGCAGCCGCCCATAGAGCACCAACCCGCGGGGCAGCTCCCCGCCCAGCGCCGCAGCCGCGGACAGCGCCAATTCGAAGCTCAGCTCCGTATCCGCCAGGCCAAACGCAGCATACCACTCGATTGCCGCGGAATTTGTCACATTTAAAGAAAAGCCGCCGTGTACCGTCATCCCCAGCTCTTTGGCAAGCGCCGCCGCGCCCAGGTTTCCTGCCCAGACGTGCGTGACGCCCGCGTCCCGGGCTTCGACCAAGCGCTGTTTGAGCGCCTGCTCCATGCCGAACAGTCCGCGCGGCAGGTCCAGCGCCACGCGGAAGCCCTCTTCCTGGAGGGCCGCCAGCTTCTCCGGCACAGTCGTATAGGGGAGGTAGACCCGTTCGCACTGCTTTGCCGCCTCCGGCAGGCTGGCGTTGGCAAACCGCGCCCGCAGCGGCAATTTTCCATCCGGGAGGTATACCCGGTGCGGCGTGGGAGAGAATGGTTTCATGGAAAACGCCACCGGTTCATGCACCGCGCGCAGCCATTCCAGCTTTTCCAACGCCTCGCGGCGCAGCCGGTTCAATAGGGACACCGGGACGCTCAGGCCGTCCTCCAGATCGCAGGAAACCTCCTGCGCCAAAAACGGCGTCCCGCCCGTTTTGCGCAGCTGCTCCACACACCGCTCCTCGGTGACCGGCTTGTTCCGCGCCGCCTCCGGCGGGGGCGACTGGGCAAACGCCTCGCGCCCGTCGCCGTCCCGGACGGACAGGCACACCGGTTTCCCCGCGTGCACGGTCAGCCGGAACGAGACCGGCACCCGCTGGCATTCCTGGCGGTACAGGTTCCGCAGCTCGGAGAACACCGCCTCGGTCGCGCCGGTGACGTCCTCCTTGGTCCGCGTGCCGAACATCTCCCGGCCCAACCGCCCGTCGAGATACCCGGTGGTGAACCCGGAGCGGGAGAACACCGCGCCCAGGTTGCGCATCAGGTCCGGCGGAAGGGGTTGGCCGTCCGCCGCCAGCCGGCAGGCGTGTGTCGCCGCAGCCACATATTCCGGCCGTTTCATGCGGCCCTCGATCTTTGCGCTCACCACGCCCGCCTGTGCCAGCTCGCCGATGCGTTCGATCATGGACAGGTCCTTCAGGCTCAGGTCGTGCCCCGTCCCCCCAGGGGCGGAAAACGGCAGGCGGCACGGCTGGGCGCACAATCCCCGGTTGCCGCTGCGCGCCCCCAGCATGGAGCTGAAATAGCACTGGCCGGAAACGGACATGCAGAGCGCGCCGTGGACGAACGCCTCCAGCTCCACCGGGCAGGCGGCGTGCACCCCGGCAATCTCGTTCAGGGACATCTCCCTGGACAGCACCACGCGGGCCATCCCCGCCTCGTATGCCGCGCGCACCCCGGCGGGCGTATGGAGCGACATCTGGGTAGACGCATGCATGGGCATCCCCGGCGCGCACGCGCGCGCCAGCAAAAAGAGGCCCATATCCTGCACAAGGACGGCATCCACCGGCAGGGTGCAGGCGTATTGCAGCAGTTCCAGCGCGGGCAGCAGCTCGTTCTCCTGCAAAAGCGTATTCAGAGCGAGATAGACCTTCACCCCGCGCGCATGGCAGTAGCTGACCGCCTCCTTGAGCGCCTGCCCGTCAAAATTCTGCGCATTGGCGCGGGCGCTGAACGCGGAAGCCCCCAAATACACCGCGTCCGCGCCGGCGCGCACCGCTGCCTGCAAGCTCTCCGGCCCTCCCGCAGGGGCCAAAACCTCCGGGGCTATATTCGTTTCGTTACAGTTCATCGTCTTTTTTCTCAAAGAAGCTCATGAACCCTTCCGGGTCTTCCACAACGGTCTGCGCGCGTTCCCCGGGGATGTGTTCCCGCGAGGGGCGCGCATAGCCCTGCTGCCGGGGGGCTGCCTTTGCGGGCTTTTGCTGGGCGGGCCGCTCCGGTTCCTGGGCGCTCTGCGGCCCGTGCGTTGCCTTGGCCATCTGCTCTGTCTGTTCGGAGAGGCGCGCCCGCAAGGTCTGCATCTCCTTTTTCAGGCGCTCCACTTCCCTGCGCGCTTCGTCCGCCTCTGTGCGGGCGCGGGAGGAATCCTCCAGATAGTCCTTGATCTGGGAGCGCAGGTTGTCCGCCGCGTCCTCGGCCTTATGCTGGGCGTCGCAATAATTCAGCGCCGAGATAATCCCGGCCGTGGCGATCGAAATATGCGGATTTTTTTCCACCATCTCGGTGATCCCGGCCTCTACCTCCTCCGCAATCGCGTGGATGTACGACTCGCTGTCGTCCGAGGTGAGGGCGAATTCAGCCCCGCAGATATTCAGCCGGATGCGGTTTCTGCTCATGAAAACATACCCCCTATTTCCTGCCGGCACGGCATGGGAATGCGGCCGCACCGGTTTTTCTATCTCTATAGCAGTTTTTATTATAGTCTATTTTGGTCAAATAAGGAAGCGTTTCTTTTCTAAAAACAGAAAAGCTCTTCAAAACGGCCATAAACTTGAAATTTAGTAAAAATGCATAAATTTAAGCCGAAAATCATTTGCAAGGGACGCATTTCTTCCGCCCTATCGGAAAGGCTGTTTTTGGCTTGTCCATGCGGAAATTGGATGTTCCCGGATAAAAATGGAAATTCGCGGACAAAAGAATGATTTTGTTGTAAATTAGTAATAATTGGTATATAATAAGTATGTATGACCAACCGGTCATTCTCTCACATATATATACTTCTTGGACATTTGGAGGATTTCTTATGAACTACCGGCTGCCGATCAATACGATCAAAGAACAAATTGAAGCAAAGCTGCAGCATAACTTTGGCCTGACGCTGGAAAACGCAACCGACGATCAATGTTATAAGGCTGTTGTTCTTGTCGTGCGCGACCTCATGGTAAAAGGGTACCTCGAATTTAAGAAGCGTGCCGAAGAGACGCACACCAAGCGCGTCTATTACCTCTGCATGGAATTCCTGATGGGACGCTCCCTGAAGAACAACCTGTACAACCTCGGGATTGAAGAAGATTTCCGCAAGGCGCTTTCCGAAATGGGCCTGAAGCTCGACAACCTGTATGAGAAGGAGCCGGACGCGGGCTTGGGCAACGGCGGCCTTGGCCGTTTGGCGGCGTGTTTCCTGGATGGCCTGTCCACACAGGGGTATCCCGCAATGGGGTATTCGCTCTGCTATGAATATGGCATCTTCCGCCAGAAATTGGTCGACGGCTGGCAGACGGAGCTGCCGGACTTCTGGCTGCCGGGTGGAAAAGTTTGGCTGCAAGAGGTGCCGGAGAAGCGCGTAGAGGTCCACTTTGGCGGCCACATCGAAGAATACTGGAATAACCAATACCATATTGTAAACCATAAGGACTACGAAAAAGTGATGGCGGTGCCGTACGACATGTATGTATCCGGCATGGACGGCCGGGGCATCAATGTGCTGCGCATCTGGTCCGCGCGCGGCGAAGCCTTCGACATGTCCCGCTTCAACAGCGGCGACTACCTGCGCGCAATGGAGCAGAACGCCATGGCGGAGGTCATCACAAAGGTGCTCTATCCGGAGGACAATCACCTGGAGGGCAAGAGCCTGCGCCTGTCGCAGCAGTATTTCCTGGTGTCCGCAACGATCCAGGACATTATCCGCCGCCACCTGTTTAAGTACAGCACGCTCGACAACCTGCCGGATTGCGTAGCCATCCATCTGAACGACACGCATCCCGTGCTCGCCATCCCCGAGATGATGCGCGTGATGCTGGACGAATGCGGCTATACCTGGGAAGCGGCCTGGGACATCGTCACCCGGACGACCGCATACACCAACCACACCGTTATGGCGGAAGCGCTCGAATGCTGGAACGAAGAGCTCTTCAAATTCCGCCTGCCGCGCATCTATCAGATCGTGCAGGAGATCAACCGCCGCTTCTGCGAATCCATGCACCAGCGCCATGTGGACGGCTACAAGGTGGGCCGTATGGCCCCGCTGAACGACGGCTACGTCAAGATGGCGAATCTGGCGGTCATCAGCTCCCACTCCGTCAACGGTGTATCCGCGCTGCACAGCGACATCCTCAAGGAAACCGTCTTCAACGATTTCTACACCGAGATGCCGGAGAAGTTCCAGAACGTGACCAACGGCATTGCACACCGCCGCTGGCTGAACCAGTCCAATCCGGAGCTGGCTTCCCTGCTGACGGAAAAAATCGGCGACGGCTATATCCACGACGCCGCACAGCTGGAGAAATTCCTGGAATTCAAGGACGACGCCTCCGTATTGGAGCAGCTTGGCAAGATCAAGCGCAACAACAAAATCCGTCTGGCCGAATATATCAAGAAGGCGAACAACATCGTGCTCGATCCGGATTCCATCTTCGACATCCAGATCAAGCGCATGCACGAATATAAACGCCAGCACCTGAACGCCCTGCACATCCTCACCCTGTATCAGTGGCTGCGCGATAACCCGAACGCCGATTTCACGCCCCACACCTATATCTTCGGCGCGAAAGCCGCAGCAGGCTATTACTTCGCAAAGCAGATGATCCGCTTCATCGTCAACTTGGCGGAGACTATCAACAACGACCCGCGCGTCAACCAGAAGCTCAAGGTGGTCTACGTGGAGGATTACCGCGTGACGCTGGCCGAGCTCCTCACCCCGGCGGCGGACATCAGCGAGCAGATCTCCCAGGCCGGCACAGAGGCCTCCGGCACCAGCAACATGAAGTTCATGATCAACGGCGCGGTGACCCTGGGCACGCTCGACGGCGCAAATGTGGAGATCCACGAGGCGGTCGGCGACGACAACATCATCCTGTTCGGCATGACGACGCCCGAGGTTTCGGCATTGAAGCGTTCCGGCTACCGTCCGTGTGTATTCTATGAGAACAATCCCATCATCCGCAACGCCATCGATGAGATGAACAAGGGCTTCTGCGGGGTTTCGTTCCGCAACATCACGGACTCCCTCCTGAACGAAGACCCGTACATGGTCCTTGCCGACTTCGAATCCTACTCGCAGGCACAAAAGCGCGCAGAGGCCCTCTATAACGATCATGCGCGCTGGAACCAGATGGGCCTGGTCAACATCGCAAAAGCGGGCCGCTTTGCGGCAGACCGCGCCATCCGCGAATATGCCGACAACATCTGGCATGCAACGCCTGTGCCGCCGGCTCCGGCCGCGGATAAGACGGTCAAGGCGACCGTGAAAAAGCCAATCTTTAAAAAGATGCGCTAATTCGGAGATTTCCATTTTCGGATTGTGTGGATCGGGCGGGTGGATTTCCCCGCGTGGCGGGCGGCATGAACCATGCCTCCAGGCTGTGCAATTCACTCCCGGTTCGATCTTCCTGTCCTTTTGTGCAGAACCGTTTTCCCGGGCCCGCCGCCGGGCGCCGCAGGGCGTCCGGCACAAAAGCTGCGTGCAGCTTTTGGAATGGAACAGTTCCTGTTCCATGGCGGGCCCGGTTTGTATAGCGCCTATCCTTGGCCTTGCTTCCTTATAATTATAGAAAAAGGCGCCAATCGATCAACGTCTTATATTTCGTCATAAAAGAGGGGAAACACCATGTTCAATTCACGCAACCCGGCTTACCGGAACCCAACGGGCGCAGTACCCGCAAAGTCGCCGGTCCATTTCCGCATCAACGTCTCGCGCGACCTGAAATGTTCCGCCGCCAGGCTGGTGGTGCAGGACGACAACTGGGGGCAAACGGAGAATTTCGGCATGTTTTGGTGCGGGATGGATGGAGAAAACCACGAATGGTGGGAATGCCACTTTACGCCCAAAGCGCCCGGCCTCTATTTCTACCGGTTTTATATCGATACATGGCGGGGTACGTTGGAATTGAAGAAGGGCTTTGGCGGGGAAGGCTCGACCGAAGCGCACAATGGGCCGTGGCAGCTCACCGTCTACGACCCCAGCTTTGACACGCCCCACTGGATGACCGGCGGGATTATGTACCAGATCTTCCCGGACCGTTTTTACAATTCCGGGACGCCCAAGGCCAATGTCCCCCAGGATCGTAAATTGCATGAACATTGGGGGGAACAGCCCGATTGGAAGCCGGATGAGCGGGGGATCATCACCAATTCGGACTACTTTGGCGGGGACCTGAAGGGCATCGAAGAAAAGCTCCCCTATTTGGAGTCCCTCGGCGTGACCTGCATCTACCTGAACCCCATCTTTGAAGCGCACTCCAACCACCGGTACAATACGGCGGATTACTCCAAAATCGACCCCTTGCTCGGCACGGAGGCCGACTTCCAGCATCTGTGCGCCGCAGCAAAAAAGCGCGGGATGCATGTGATCGTGGACGGCGTCTTCAACCACACGGGCAGCGACAGCATCTATTTCAACCGCGAAAAGCGCTACCCGGTGGAAGGCGCATATAATTCCCAGCAGTCGCCCTACTCCTCCTGGTACAACTTCCATCCATGGCCCAACCAATACGACTGCTGGTGGAATTTCGACACCCTGCCGGACGTCAATGAATGCGCCCCCTCCTACAATGACTACATCAATGGCACCCATGGGATCATCCGCAAATGGCTGGCGCTGGGCGCGGACGGCTGGCGCCTGGATGTTGCCGACGAATTGCCGGACGAATTCCTGGAAAACCTGCGCGATGCGGCAAAAGCGGAAAAGCCCGACGCGGTTATTTTGGGCGAAGTCTGGGAGGATGCCTCCAACAAAGAAGCCTATGGGCAGCGCCGCAAATATTTCCAGGGACATCAGCTCGACAGCGTGATGAACTACCCGTTCCGCAACGCCATCTTGGGATTCTTAACCGGCGCGGACGCGGCCAATATGATGGAGATCATCATGAATATTGTGGAGAACTATCCGCCGCAGGTGTTGCGCCTTCTGATGAACCACATCGGTACGCACGACACCGAACGCGCCATCACGGTCCTTGCGGGGGAACCCATGGGCAATCACGGCCGCGACTGGCAGAGCAGCACGCATCTTTCGCGCGAGCGCAGGCAAAAGGGCCTTCGTCTCATGCGTCTGGCGGCGTTGATGCAATACACCCTGCCGGGGGTCCCCTGTATCTATTACGGGGACGAGGCGGGCCTGGAAGGGTACCGCGACCCGTTTAACCGCGGCTGCTACCCCTGGGGCCACGAGAACGAAGGGCTGGTTGAATGGTACCGCCGCCTTGCAAGACTCCGCAAATCCTGCCCGTGCCTAAACGAGGGCATTATCTATCCCTTGATGGCAGGGGATCACTGCATGGCCTATATCCGCGACGACGGCGAACAGCGTCTCCTGGTGGCGATCAACGCGGGGGAACAGGACCACTGCATCTATCTGCCCCCGGAGTGGCACGACGCAGAAGCGTTGATTGGGAAGCTTCCCGACGAGCGCAGCGCGCTTTTCCTCCCGCCGCTCGATTGCGTTGTCTTGAAATGGTCCTATCCGGCGCCAAAAGAGAAACCGGCACAGCCCGCACCCGGTCCGAAGGACCTGCAATAAAAGAATTTCCTGCAAATTATGGAATATTTTTTGAAAAACCCCTTGTATTTTTCGGACAAACATGCTATTATACTATGGCAGCTTTAAGTAAGCTGTCTATGCGCTCGTAGCTCAGCTGGATAGAGTGTCTGACTACGAATCAGAAGGTCAGGGGTTCGAGTCCCTTCGGGCGCGCCACAAAAAGTCAACTTAGTGCTTGTCGCTGAGTTGACTTTTTCTTTTTGGCTATGTCACAACAAACAGTTGATAAATAGCCATTTTTATAGGGGAGTATCAGAACTCCCCTACAAACTGTTATTTGCAGTTATCTATACTCATTTGGAATTTCGATATGAAGTGTCTCACACAATAACTTCACATCATGTGCATCATTTTCATCAAACTCGTATCCCAGATGGAACATTACTTGACTATATGGTTCAATACAGGAAACCTCTATTTCCTCAATTCTTCCTTTACCCGAAAAAGTTTCTACCGGAAAACAATCCCCATCATAAAGAATTTCACCTTCGTCCGTATATTCAAAACAATGCAAATCAATAATTCTGTTTTTCAAATCTTCCCATACAGTATGGTTCAATGTTGTATATTCCATCTTAATCTCATAAAAGCCATTAGCTTTCATTATTTCTATAAAGTTCTGATAATCGTTCTTTTCTACAAAAATGTCAATATCATTATGGGCTCTTGACTGATATCCAAGAAGAGCATCTACACCCCAGCCACCATCAAGAAAGACTTTAATCTCCGCATCTATTGCAAATTGAAGAATCTGTTTTACATCTGTTATATTGACCATCTTATCATCTCCACAAATTCTAATTAGGCGACCAGAGGAACTGCTGGTCTGTTTGATAAATCTCTGCATTTAGCAGTTTTCAATGTTGCCAAAACAAAAGTTAAGAAGATGTTCCTTTTCTCCATGTCGCTTTCTTTGGCGTAATTTACAAGGTTATTCCACACAAGATAGTTGTTCAGATACTTGGTAGAAACACCGTTAAAGCCACGCATAAACCTCTTTAGCTGGCTATGGTAGCTATTGATATGTTGGATATTATAAATGCCTTTCTTGGCTTTGCCAGTCTTTAACTGCACAAGGTCAATGCCATTGGCATTTGTAAATCTCACATAGGAGTTCATCTTGTCCGTAACAAGAGTGGAATTGGTCTTAATCCTACCATCATAAATATGATGTAAATCTCTTGTAGAAACTCTACCAGTATTCGTAATCTTGGAGATAGACAAGCCATTCCTATTAACCGCACAAGGAACACATACCTTTTCTTGGGACAAGCCTCTGATATGTGTAGAATGACCACGCTTATGAGCCTTGCGTGGCATAGCAAATGTCTTACTCTTGCTATGATTGCCCTTGTACGAGATGGCGAAAAAAGTTTCGTCAGCCTCAATAATGCCGTCAAGGGTAACATCGTCTGCCATATTCTGAAGTGCATCCAAAATCTTGTGTCTCCAAAGGAATGCGGTGTTTCTGTGAATCCCACAAGCAACAGCAGTCTTACGAATGGATAAGCCATTCATCATACAATCAATGTACTGCTCCCACACGGACAAGTCTTTTCTTGTACCAGACACAATGGAGTTCGTAGCAATCACGAAGGACTTGCCACAATCCTTACATACATATCGCTGTGTGCCATCTTTACGATGACCATTGCGAACCACATGGATACAGCCACAAAGAGGGCATACACGACCATTTGCAAAGCGTTCCTTTGCTACGAAATCTTCAATATTCAAAGACTTTACAAAGGCAGGACTTAAAAGCATTGTTTTAAGGCTTTCCTGCTCTGCGACAGTCAACTTACCGATAATATCTAATGCGTCTTTGATAGTAGGCATATCCAATTACCTCCTTCGGTGGTACTGTTTCTTACTATTATTATACGCTATTTCTCGTCAAAAATCAACCATTTGTTGTGACAGAGCCTTCTTTTTCTTTCACTGCTCATCCTCCAATCGCACTTCGCCCTAGGGGGCTCGTGTTCTTGGGAAGAAACGCAGGGCGCGCCACAAAAGTCAACTTAGTGCTTGTCGCTGAGTTGACTTTTTCTTTTTCTCTCACTGCTCATCCTCCAATCGCACTTCGCCCGAAGGGTCGTGTATCCTTGGGAGGAATACAAATACACCCTGATAGATATGCTTTATTTTCTGGAAAACTTCTGGATTTTCTTTCAAAAATTGGTTTCATCTGTTAGAAGATCTATTTGAACTGTAAAAAATATTAACTGGATAAAACCATTATAATCAATCCAGAAAAATACAGAAAGAAAGCCGTGATAAAGTTAAAAAGTATTAGGCAATACGATCAAAACGGAGGTGATGGGATAAATTTGCATGGCCTAAATTCTTTTGGGAGAGATTGAAAAGAAAAGGAGAAAGCGTATGAAACAGCGAAGGATTGCTTGGCTGTTGGCGCTCACCATGCTGTTCAGCGGGACGGGCCTTGGGAATGTGGTTTCCATGGCTGTAACCGCGGAACCGGGCGTCCAATGGACAGGCAGCGAATGGACTGGGCAGCCCACGCAGTATCAAGTGAACCGCGAACCTGCCCACACCGCATTTGTCCCGTACGATACGGAAGAAAAAGCGCTCGCACGGTCCGAAGAGGACTCCGCGTACTACCAGCTCTTGAACGGGGACTGGGCATTCCAGTATGCGGACAAACCAGCGGACCGCAACACGGAATTTTTCAAAGAGGACTACGACGTCAGCGGCTGGGATACCATCCAGGTCCCCGGCAACTGGCAAACCCAGGGGTATGATAAGCCGATTTACTCCAACTCGACTTACCCGTGGACGATGAACGGCGGCGGTTCGGCCGATACCACCAACGCCACCGCTCCAACCACGTACAACCCGGTCGGTTCCTACCGCCGGAGCTTCACCGTGAAGCCCGAGATGCTGGAAGGCGGACGCCAGATCTTCATCTCGTTCCAGGGCGTGGAATCCGCATTCTACCTCTGGATCAACGGCCAGCAGGTGGGCTACAGCGAAGACAGCTACACCCCGGCGGACTTTAACATCACCCCCTATCTCCATGAGGGTGAAAACTCCGTCTCCGTCCAGGTGTACCGCTGGTCGGACGGCAGTTACATGGAGGACCAGGACTTCATCCGTTTGAGCGGCATTTTCCGCGACGTATACCTCTATTCCAAAGACGAAGTCGAAATCTTCGACTATGAGGTGGTCACCGACCTCGACGACGCCTATGAAAATGCGCAGTTCGAGCTTTCCATCAAGGCGCGCCAGCTGACGCAGGATGCGCCGGAGGGATATACGGTCCACGCCCGCCTGCTGGACGGCCAGCAGAATGCCATCGTGGAGCAGGAATTCCCGGTAACGTTCGGCAGCGACGTCGATGAGAAGGGGCATGCGGTCTGCACCATGGACTATGAGCAGACCATCCTTTCGCCCAAGCTTTGGAGTGCCGAAAAACCGAACCTGTACACACTGGTTCTGGAACTCTGCGACGAAACAGGCGCCAGCGTGGAATTTGCCAGCTCCCGGATCGGCTTCCGCGAAGTGGAGCTGCGCGACAACACCGGACTGTTTGTCAACGGCAAAAATGTCATCATGAAGGGCTTTAACCGCCACGAAACTTCGCCGGACACGGGCCGCACCGTCAGCCGCGAACTGATGGAGCAGGACATCATCCTGATGAAGCAGGCCAATGTCAACACCGTCCGCACGGCGCACTATCCGAACAATACCTATTGGTATGAGCTCTGCGACGAATACGGCATGTATGTCATCGACGAGGCCAACATCGAGGCGCATGGCGCACTGCACAAGATTCCCGGCGACGACGCGGAAAAATGGGGCGACGTCCACCTTGATCGCATGAAGAGCATGGTCGAGCGCGACAAGAACCATCCCAGCGTCATCATGTGGTCCATGGGCAATGAGTCCGGCGCAGGTTCCGTGTTCCAGATCCTGTACGATTGGACCAAGGCGCGCGACAATACGCGCCCGGTCCACTACTTCAATTCCAGAGGAGACGGAAATGCCACCTATTCGGACACCCGTTCCTCCACCTATCCATCCGCAGACGGCTCCTTCTCCGGGCGTATCAGCCTGCCGGCCATTGGGACAGACAGCAACCCCAAGCCCTATCTTGCACACGAATATGCGCACTCCATGGGCAACAGCACCGGCAACCTCCAAGAGTACGTGGATGTCTTTGAAAAATACGACAAGCTGATTGGCGGCTGCATTTGGGACTGGGTAGACCAGTCCATCCGCGTCGATCTGGGCGGCGATAAGAAGAACGTCCTGACCGACAGCAGCCACAACCAATTCCAGGCCGAATTCACCGGCTCCCTGGTTGCAGGCAAGGACGCGGACAACGCGCTCAAGGGCACCGCAGAGCTGCCCGCCGACCCGGCCTTCGACACAACCGGCAGCTTCTCCGTGGAAGCGCTTGTCTGTCAGACAGGCAAAAATACGGAAGGCTACGACACCATCGTTGCCAAGGGCAACGAGCAGCTTACGCTGCAATACACCAAGGGCAACCTGGAATTCTGCTACAAGAGCGGCAATTCCTGGGTCTCTGCGACGGTCGCCGCACCTGCGGACTGGCTGGACAACTGGCACCGGATCACCGGCGTCTTCAGCGCAGAGGACGGCGCCTTGAAGATCTATATGGACGGCGTGGAACTGAAATCCGTATCCACCGGCGGCAAGAATGTGCGCAATACCAACACCTATGCCGTCACGGTGGGTGAAAACCTGGAGCGCCCCGGCCGTGAATTCACCGGCCTGATCGACGAAGTGCGCATTTATGACCGCGCACTGACGGCGCAGGAGGTCGCGGATGCGAGCGTTCCTTCCAACGACGAATCCGTCCTGTTCTGGTGTGATTTCGGCGCAGTGGATACCGAAAACAAGCTGGTTGACAACGGGCCCTTGGGGCTGAACGCCGCCTATGAAGGCACGTTGGAAGCCCGCGGCGGCATTGGCAACGGCACCGCTTTGGAAGGCACCGCAACCTTGCCCGTGAGCGAGGCTCTCGACCTGACCGGCAGCCTGACCCTGGAAGCGCTTGTCTATCCGGACAAGGTCTCCGGCAGCACCAACGGCGCCATCGTCACAAAGGGCAACAGCCAGTATGCGATGAAGTACATCGGCAACACATCGACCGGCAAGAGCGTGGTGGAATTCTTCATCTACGACGCAAACGCGACCGGCAGCACCAGCGCCACCTGGATCAGCCTTGAAGCGACCGTCCCGGACGACTGGTTCGAGAACTGGCATCAGGTCGTCTCTACATTTGACGCAGACGCGGGCACCATCAACATCTACATCGACGGCGAGCTCTGCGCCAGCAAAGAGGTCACCCAGAAGACGGTCACCTCCAACGATTACGCGGTCGCCATCGGCACCGATACGGAGCGTACCGGCCGCGAATTCCAGGGAAAGATCGACAATGTGCGCATCTATGACCGTGCGCTCTCGCTCGAAGAGATCAACAACGAAAACCGCACGCCGGAAGACGACGGCGTCGTCCTCTGGATGGACTTTGATTCTGTCAAGGAGATCGATACCGGCGAAAACCAGCAGTGGTATTTCGGCTACGGCGGCGACTGGGGCGACAACACCAACGACGGCAACTTCTGCGGAAACGGCGTTGTATTCCCCGACCGCTCCCTGCATCCCGCCTATCAGGAGGTCAAAAAGGCCTATCAGGGCGTCAAGCTCACGGCGAAAGACCTCGAAACCGGCGAGATCCAGATCGAAAACCTCCTCGACTTCACCAATTTGAACGAGTACGAGGGCGTTTGGACACTGTACAACAACAATGAGGTCATCCAGTCCGGCGTTCTGACGGACGAGCAGCTCGACATCCCGGGCGGCGAGACCAAAGTGGTGACCATCGGCTATCACACGCCCGAAACCGTGCGCGAAGGCAGCGAATTCCTGCTCAACATCGAGTTCCGCCTGAAAGAGGATACCCTCTGGGCGGACAAGGGAACCACCATGGCGTTCGAGCAGTTCGAACTGAGCTTTGACGCAAACGAGCCCGGCCTCATACTGGACACCTCCGCGACGTTCACCGAGGTCACCGAAAGCGGCGACACGCTGACGGCCAAGGGCGAGGGCTTTGAGGTCACCTTCGACACCGCCAAGGGCGAGCTGACCTCCTTTAAGAACAACGGCAAGGAACTGATCCACAATGCGCCGGAGCCGAACTACTGGCGCGCAAGGATCGACAACGGCACCATCAACACCAAGTACCGCGACCCGGCAACCACCGTCGGCGAGGTAACAGTGGAGAAGGACGAGCATAAGATCGTCATCACCGTGCCGCTCTCCTATTCCACCCTGAACAATTCCACCAATGTCATCACCTACACCGTGTACCCCTCGGGCGACATCGTGGTCAACAGCGAATTCGACTCCAAGGCGTCCGAAATGCTGGGCCGCGTGGGTATGAAGATGGAATTGCCCGCAGGCTATGAGAACATCACCTACTACGGCAGAGGGCCGGAAGAAAACTATGTGGACCGCAAGACCGGTTCCCCGATCGGCGTGTATGACAACACCGTGGACGGCATGTTTGTGCCGTACCTCAAGCCGCAGGAGAACGGCAACCGCACGGACGTCCGCTGGGTCTCCCTGACGGACGAAGCGGGCGACGGCATCCTGTTCTCCGCCGATACCCCGATGGAGTTCGGCGCGCTGCACTATTCCGCCTCCGAACTCAACAGCAAGGGGCATCCGTACCAGCTGACCCGCGACGATCAGGTCTATCTCACGCTGGACTACATGCAGACCGGCGTTGGCAATGGAAGCTGCGGCCCCTCCATGCTGGAAAAATATAAGGTCCACTCCAACCGGGAGTATTCCTTTACCTACCGCATGCGTCCGATCACCAGCGAGACAAATACCGTTGAACAAAAGATGAATCTGGCACAGACGGCGATCATCACCCAGACGCTCACCGGCATCGAGGTCGACGGACGCGCCCTGCCTGATTTCTCGCTGGACAAGCACGAGTATACCATCCCCTATCTGAGCGCCCGCACGGAGCTCCCACATGTGGAAGCGGTCACCGCGCATTCCTCCATCCAGGCCGAAGTGAAACAGCCCACGTCCTTTGACGACACGGCGGAGATCCGCATCGACGACCTGGACGGCAACCCGCAGGTGTATACCATCCACTTCACCCAGATGGATGAAATCCCGCTGGAGGACGTGGCATGGAAGTCCGCCACCACGGGCTGGGAAGACATTTGCTTCGGCACCAACCTCGAAGGCGGCCCGATGGAGCTGACGGTCAACGGCGAACGCACGCAGTTCAACAGCGGCCTGGGCGTCCATGCTTCCTCCGAAATCGTCTATGACATCGAGGGCCTCGGCTACGACATCTTTGAGACGTATCTCGGCCTCGACTGGCTGGGCAGCATCGCCAGCGACGGTTCCGAATCCCGCGGCGAAGCCCGGTTTGAGATCTGGGTGGACAACGAGCAGGTCTACACCTCCCCGGTCATGACCCAGGATACCGAGGCGGAACACGTCCGCCTGAACATCATCGGCGCGAAGGAGCTCAAGCTGGTCGTCGATTCCATGGGAACCAACGCGCACGACCACAGCGACTGGGCAAACGCCCGCTTCCTGCCGAGGGGCGAGGGCGACTTTGAGCAGATCGAAGTCACCGGCATTCCGGAGCAGATTCAGCTCAAAGAGGGTTCCACCTATACGCTGAACCTCGAGACCGACCCCGCGGATGTATCCATCGCCTATGGCGTAGCGTCCACGGACGGCGCGCTCTCCATTCAGAACAACCAGATCACCGGCGAGCAGGCCGGACATTCCGAGATGCTGGTTTCCCTCACCAAAGAGGGCTTTGAATCCCAGTATCTCTCCATCCCGGTCAGCGTCTATGCAGAAGAGCCGACCATCGTGGCCGTCGAAGAAACGGCGGTTGCAACGCTCGTCGGCCAGGCGCCGAACCTGCCGGAGGAGGTCCGGGTCTCCTATTCGGACAACACCAGCGGCATGATCGGCCTGAAGTGGGCGGACATCGACGCAAGCGACTATGCGCAGGAGGGTTCCTTCACAATTGAAGGCACGGTCGAAGGTACCTCCATCAAGGCAATCTGCACGGTGGAAGTCAGCAAGTCCAACACCGTTTCCACTGTGGAAGAAGTCAGCGCTTCCGTGCCGTACGAGGGAACGGTTTCCCTGCCGCAGCAGGTGACCGTCACCATGGCGAACGGCGCGCAGGAAGTCCGGAACGTCACCTGGGGCGACCTCAGCGGCGCTTCCAGCGTTTTGGGCCAGCACGTCCTCACCGGCACCGTGGAAGGCACCGACCGTCCGGCGGTCTGCCGCCTGTATGTGTACAGCGAGATCAACCTGGTCTCCGCCATCGCATCCAGCACCGCAGAGACTACGGTAGGCGTTGCACCGGTCCTTCCGGAGGCCGTTTCCGTCACCTATGTGGACGGGACGCAGGGGACGCTTCCGATCGTTTGGGATACCATCCCTGAGGATGCCTACCAGCAGGAAGGCAGTTTCACCGTCTACGGCTATGCAGCCGGCTTCGGCGCGCAGGCACAATGCACGGTGACGGTTGGCGAGTCCACGGACCCCGGCCAGGAATATGGATTCACCGTGAACTTCACCACGAATGCGGAAATTTCCGTCAACGGTGAAGACAATGCCATCGCAAACCTGATTGGCAAGTACACCTCCTCCCTGAAGGCGGGTGACGCATACACGCTCGTCTTTACCCCCAGAGTGGACGGCAGGGAGTTCTCCGCAGTCCTGGCCAACGGCGAGGATTGCAGCGATCAGATCGTTTACGACGAAGAAACCAACACCACGACCTTTACCTATGAGGGCAGCATGGCGGCTGCGGCGCAGACGCTGGAATTCACCTTCACCGTCGTGGACAAGCAGATCCTCCGCAATGTGATCGCAACGGCAGAGGGCTTGGCCGGCGGCGACGAATACAACGCAGCCATCCCGACGGTACAAAAGATCTTTGACAATGCTTTGCAGGCGGCGAAGGACGTTGAAGCGGACCATGCGGCCACGCAGGACGCGATCAACGGCGCATGGAGCGACCTGCTCGACGCCATCCATCTGCTGGGCTTTGCAGAGGGCGACACCACCGAGCTGGAAGAGCTGCTCGCTATTGCAGGCATGCTCGACGAAGCGGGCTACACCCCCTCCAGCTGGTCCGTGCTCCAAGAGGCAATGGACGCGGCGCAGGAAGTGCTTGCGGACGAAGAGCCTCTCCAGGCGGACGTAGAAGAGGCATATGATGCCCTCTATGATGCCCTGACCAATTTGGACCTCGTGGCGGATACCAGCAAATTACAGGCCGTCGTAAACCAGGCGGAAAGCATCGACCTGGCCGACTATTTGGAGGATGGACAGGATGCGTTCCTGGAGGCCCTCGATGCGGCCAAGGACGTCCTGGAAAACCTGGACGCTACGCAGGCAGAGGTTGACGAGGCGGCGGAAACCCTGAACCGCGCAATGGCCGCCCTGCGGAAGATCCCGTCCCGCGAAGAGCTGCAAAAGCTCATCGACGAGACAGAGCAGATCGACCTGGACGAATACACCGACCGGAGCGCGGCAAGCCTGCAAGCAGCCCTGCGCGTCGCAAAGGCGGTCGTTGCAGACGCCAACGCGAGCAAGGAAGAGCTTGCCTCCGCCTACAACGCGGTGCAGACGGCACGGGACGGTCTTGTGAAGGCCGAAAACCAGCAGCCGCAGAAGGGTTCCACCGGTTCCACCTCGGCGAATGCGTCCAACGCATACGGCGCGGCGGGCGTCTCCGTCGTGACAGCTGCACAGAACGTCGCTACACCGGCGAGCGTGCGCAGCGACACGACCGTGGACTTCACCCTGCTGCACGGCCAGGCATATTGCTTTAAGATGACTGTCGTCAATGGCAACGGCATGGCGCCGAGCTTTACGGTTGGCAATGGCAGCGTGCTCAAGACGCAGTTCCTGACCCAGATCGGCAACGATTATTATTACAGGGTTTGGGCGACCGGCACGCCGGGCCAGAGCACGGGCGTTTATACGACCCTGCCGGGCCAGAACGCTGTGAAGCATTGCACCGTGACGATTGCGTAAGAGCTTTCGTAGACGGACGCTACGCGTCCATTGCACGGTAACCATTGGCTAATCGGAAATAGCAGAAAAGGGGAAGACTCTTCCCTGTAAACAAGAGAGCTCCCGCTCTGGATTTCTCCAGAGCGGGAGCTCTCTCTTTTGTAAGAAACTTCGTTCCGATTCATTTCTATCCATGCCGGCCATGGATTCCCAAGCAATCATTATCCATTCCGATCACTTTTTGCTTCCTTCGGCTCCTGAAAGGCTTCCGAGGGCCGGATTTGGAAATATTCACACATCCGGCAAAACTGCTCCACATCAAACGCATCGGGGACGTCATCCGCCTCTAAACACTGTAAAAGGGACTCCTCTACCAACGTATTTTTCGAAAGCTCTTCAAGGGAGATTCCCCTTTCCCGTCGAAGCCGCCGGAAATTCTGGCACATTCGAAGCAAATCGCGTGTTACTTTGTCCTTCATGTTTCTTCCCCCTTAAAATCCTTGTTTTCATCATAACAGGATTTTAAAGGCGTGTCAGGGGGATTTTGACCTAATGTGTAAGCACTTTTTCTTCTTTCAATGCGGGCCATACCGTACACAGCATGGTGATAAAGCTTGCCGCGCCGCCCACAAAATTGGAAATCGGTTCCGCCCAGAAGACGCCGTTCACGCCCATCTGGAACAGGCCCGGCAGCAGGATGGTCAGCGGGATGACGATAATCACCTTGCGGAAGATCGAGAAAAAGATCGCATGTTTTGCCTTGCCCAGCGCCACAAACGTGGATTGCCCGGCAAATTGGAAGGTCATCATGAAGAACCCGAAGAAATACATGTGCAGCGCCGGAATGCTCGCCTGCAACAGGGCGGTATCGTCGGTATTAAAGATCTGTATAAAGAACTGCGGGAACAGGAACACCAACAGCCACGCCACCAGCGTATACGCCATGCAGCTCAGTGTCATGAACACAATGCCCTTTTTCACCCGCCGGTATGCCTGCGCGCCGTAGTTAAAGCCCAGCACCGGCTGCGCCCCGCTGGTCAGCCCGTTGACCGGCATGGTGAGGATGTCGCGCACCGAGTTGAGGATGGTCATAACACCCACATAGAGGTCACCGCCGTAGGCCTGCATCTGCGCGTTGCAGAGGATCTGCACAGCGCTGTTGGTGGCCGACATCGTAAAACCCGAAAAGCCCATGGCTGTGATCTGTTTGGTCATGCCGCCCTGCAAAAAGAACTTCGCTGGTTTCAGGCGCAGGATCGCCTTTTTCCCGCTCAAAAAACAGAGCACCCATCCCGCGGACAACCCCTGCGAGAGCACCGTCGCAATCGCCGCGCCGCGGACGCCCATCCCAAAGGCAAAGATAAAGATTGGGTCGAGCACCAAATTCGCCACGGCACCGCTCAACACGCTGAGCATGCCGACGCGCCCGAAGCCCTGCGAATTGATGAAATTGTTCATCCCCAGGCTGACCATTACAAAGAGGGTACCGGCCAGATAGATCAGCATGTAGTCCCGCGCGTAGGGATAAGTCGCGTCGCTCGCACCGAACAGATACAAAAGCGGCTTTAAAAAGAGATAGCCGAGGGCGGTCAGCACCACCCCGCTGATGAGCAGCAGCGTATAGGAACACTGCATGATGCGCCCGGCCTCTTCCTTTTCCCCGCGCCCGCGTGCAATGGAACAGAGCGGCGCGCCGCCCATTCCAAAGAGGTTCGCAAAGGCGTTCAAAATATTGATGATGGGAAAGGTCACGCCCAGGCCCGTCAGCGCCAACGTGCCCACGTCCGGAATGCGCCCGATATAGACGCGGTCCACCACGCTGTACAGCAGGTTGATGAGCTGCGCCAGCATCATCGGCATGGCCATATTCATGATATTCCCAGCCATGCTTCCCTTGGTAAAATCGTTCTGTGCGTCTTTCGTGTGGATTCTCCCCTTTCCGCCGCCAGGCGGCGATCTTCCCCTTTTGAGGTCAAAAGTGGGCCCGCGTCCAAACAACGCGCGCCCAAAATCATTTGATTATTAATAGTATAATGCCGAAAAATAGCCCTATAGTTCCGCAGGCGACTTACCATACAAAAGCTTGCGCTTTCATAAAAAAGCCGGAGAACACGTTCTCCGGCACAGGTATCGTTTTTCAACAGGATGGATATCACATGAAGGATTGGGAAGGAATGTAAAACGGGAGCTTTTCCCGCGCTAGGAAGGGCTTATGCGCGCTTCAGGGCGTCGATCTCGCGGCCCTGCTCTGTGACGATTCGCTCCAAATTGCGCACACGTCCGCGCAGGGAATCCAATTCGTCCGCCTCCGGCAGACGTTCCAAAATCTGGGCATGGCCTTCGGCCAACAGGCGGATCGGCTTCATCACGCCGCTCTCTATGTAGGCATGGGTGCGGGTTTCGCTGGCGTGGATTTCCTCTTTCAGCTGTGAATGGAATTCTGTGCGCAGGCGTTCCTCGCTCGCGCGGATCTCCGTTTCCAGCTTCGATTGGAATTCCGTGCGCAAACGGTCTTCTACCTGGCCCATTTCCCCACGCAAACGGTCTTCGCTGGCACGAATTTCTTCCTGTATTCCGGTGCGCGTCCGCTCTTCACTGGCATGAATCTCGGTTTCCAATTTCGAATGAAATTCCACGCGCAAACGCTCTTCGACTTGGCCAATTTCTCCACGCAAACGCTCTTCACTCGCCAAGATGAGCTGCGCAATCGCTTGGATGTCCTTCTCCTCCAACATACCAGTTCCCCTCCTGCGTACATCCGGTTTCGTTGATTCCATTTTAGCATAACCGGATAGGCGATGCAAGAAAAGGGGCAGATTTTTCACCCCGGATTTGCTTTTTCCAAACCGGCTTGTTACAATAGATGCAAAAGGGGGGATACCGCATGATCTATATCACAGGCGACACGCATATTCCTTATGACGTGACAAAACTGACGACCAAGGCGTTCCCCGAACAGAAAAAGCTGACCAAAAACGATTATGTGCTGATCTGCGGCGACTTCGGCGGCGTGTGGACCGGGCCAGGCGGTTCGGACGACTTCTGGCTCCGCTGGTTCAAACGCAAACGGTTCACCACGCTGTTTGTCGATGGCAACCACGAGAATTTCAGCCTGTTGAACCAATATCCGGTGGAGCTGTGGAACGGCGGCAAGGTACACCGCGTGACGGACCACGTCATCCACCTGATGCGCGGCCAGCTTTTCACGCTGGATGGCTGCAAAATCTTCACCATGGGCGGCGGCGCCTCCGGGGATGTGGAATTCCGGACCGAGGGCGTCTCCTGGTGGCCGGAGGAAATGCCGAATGCGGTCGAATACGGGGAGGCGATGCGCACCCTGATGGACGCACAGTTTGCGGTAGATTACGTCGTCACGCATACGGCGCCGCTTCAGATCGTCAACCAATTCCGCAAGCGGCCGAGAGAAGAACCCTTCAACCGTTTTTTAGAGGGGATTGACGCGCGGCTTCACTATAAGCGCTGGTATTTCGGCCATGTGCATAAGGATCTCGACGTGGATGAACGCCACACGGCGGTGTACCAAAACCTTCTCCCCCTGGGGCAAGGCCAGGTGGATTTTCAACCGAAAGAGGACGGATGGTGGAAAATATGAACAAGCGAAACTATCAGAAAGAACTGGATGTGCTTTTGGCGCATTTGGAGAAGGAAACGCTGCGGCCCAAGTTGTTGCTGCACGCCTGCTGCGCGCCTTGCAGCAGCTATGTGCTGGAATACCTCTCCCGCTATTTTTCCATCGTCCTGTTTTACTATAATCCAAACATCTCCCCGCAGGAGGAATACGAAAAGCGCGTGGCGGAGGTACGCCGCCTCTTGCAGGAAATGCCGCTTGCGGGCCCCGTTACATTGACGCTGGGCGATTACGAACCCGAGCGCTTTTTCGACCTGGCAAAGGGCCACGAAGCGGAACCCGAGGGGGGAGACCGCTGCACCCTCTGTTACCGCCTGCGCCTGACGGAAGCAGCACAGGCTGCAAAGGACCTGGCATGCGACTATTTTACCACAACCCTTTCCATCAGCCCCTACAAAAACGCCGAGAAATTGAATACCATCGGCGCGGAGCTGGCGAAAGAGTACGGCGTCCCCTATCTATTCTCCGACTTCAAAAAGCGGAACGGGTACAAGCGCTCCATCGAGTTGAGCCGGGAATACCACCTTTACCGCCAGAACTATTGCGGATGCGTCTATTCCCGCGCGGCAGCCCTGGCGCTGGACGCCAAATAAAACGGACGAAAGGGACTTCTCTATGAATCCTCTGCATTGATTTGTCTTTTCCTGTTTCGACAAAACAGGCCCGTAGGATGATGCCCGGCGGGCTTTGATTTGTGTTGCCATTTTTCACGGAAAGGAAATTCACGATGCAGAAACGAAACATTCGGCTCTGCTATGCGATCGCATTTTTGCAGGGCCTTGTCTTTTATGCGCCGGTCGCCACGCTGTACCGGCAGGCGAACGGCGTGGGCGTTTTTCAAATCACGGTGATCGAAAGCATCTCCCTGGCGGCCAGCCTCGCGATGGAGCTCCCCTGGGGCTGGATCGCCGACCGTATCGGCTACCGCAACACGCTGGTGATCTGCCATTTTCTCTATTTTATCTCCAAAATCGTCTTTTGGCGCGCGGAAGGGTTCGGCTGGTTTCTCACGGAACGGCTGCTGCTCTCCATTGTTTTGTCCGGCCTATCCGGATGTGACAGCGCCTATCTCTTCCTCTCCATGGGCGGGAACAACTGCCCGGAGCGGGAGTCCCGCCGCATCTTTGGTCTGTGGGAAGCGCTGAACACCGCGGGGCTGGTGCTTGCCTGCATGGCCTTTTCCCTCTTCATCGGGGAGAACTACCGCTTGGCGGCGCTGTTTTCCGCCTATACATACGGGGCGGCCTTTCTGCTCTCCCTGTTTTTGCCATCCGTCCCCTTGGAAGCTGCCGCCGCCCGGCCCAAACTGCGCGCATTTTGGGCCACGCTCTTCCAAGACCGGCGGTTCCTGCTCTTTCTCCTAGGCGCCGCGCTCTTGGCGGAAAGCAAACAGACCATCACGGTGTTCTTAAATCAACTCCAATATCTGCGCAGCGGCATCCCGCCCGTTGCAATGGGCATTTGCACCATCCTGGTGACCTTGTCGAGCCTTTTGGCCGCGCAATCGCACCGCTTGGCTGGCCGCCTCGGGGAGCGCCGTTCGGCTATCCTGCTGTTTGGCACGGGAGGGATGGCCTGCATCCTCATGGCGCTCTTTGCGCAACCCATCCTTTCAGTTGCCGGGATGATGGCGTTGAGCGCGGCGGGCGCCCTATTTATCCCTTTGCGTATGGACATTCAAAACCGGCATATCTCCGTCGCCAACCGCGCGACAGCGTTGTCCGTGCATTCCTTTGTGATGAACCTGACGGCCACCGGCACAAATTTGGCCTTTGGCGCCCTGGCCGATCATTCGGTGATTCCTGCCCTTTTCCTGGGGGCCGCGTTTTGTTTTTTCGGTCTATTTCTATGTTTCCGGGGAAAAGTGCTTGCCAAACATCCGGGAATATGATATCATCGGTTTTATAGATTGACTCTATATTCATGAGTGAATATAGAAAGGAGCGGCGGTATGAAAAAGGATAAGGAAAAAAAGAAGAAGCGGTTAAAGCGGGCTTCCCCCTCCCCCGCGCCCGTGGAGGTTGTGTCTGCCGGGGAAAGCGTCCAACTGGCTGCGCCGGAAGCGCCCCTCGTCTATTTTCTGCGCGTGGCGGGCGGCAAATGGAAAACCCGGATTTTATGGGCGTTACAGGATGGGAAATGCCACCGCTATGGGGAGATCAAAAGTGCGGTATCCGGCATCACGGATATGATGCTCAGCCAAAGCCTCAAGGACCTCTGCGCGGACGGGTTGCTGCACCGGCAGCAGTATCAGGAGATTCCCCCAAAGGTGGAATACAGCCTGACCCCCTCTGGGAAAACACTTTTGCCCGCGTTGAACGCTTTGTGCGAGTGGGAACGCCAAATGGAACTTTCCAACCATTCATAACTAGGAAAATGAACGTACCAATACTGCTCCTCTTGGCATATACGTAAGAAAAATACGAAAACAGGAAGGTCCCTGTCCCGGAAATTTTCTCAGGACAGGGACCTTGCTGTTTACAGGGGACGCACAGCGTCTTTTCGCGGGCACACAGTGCCTCTCTCGCCTACGGCTGACCTCCGGTCGGGACGCGGGCACACAGTGCCTTCCGCGCCTACGGCGGGCACACAGTGCCTTCCGCGCCTACGGCGGGCACACAGTGCCTTCCGCGCCTACGGCGTCCCCTACGAAAGCAAACGGAAAAGAGTTTGCTTTCCGCTCCATATTTGGAAGCTCTATGAAAGCAAGCAAAAATCACAATCCCACCACATGCAAAAAATAGACGAATAAAACACAGAAGGACCCAATCCTGAGGATTCTCAGGATTGGGTCCTTGCTGTTTATTAGGGAAAAGCCTTCCCTCTTATCTCGATGTCTCGTCCACGATTACGCAATCGTAACTGTGCAATGCTTGACCGCGTTCTGGCCCGGCAGGGTGGTGTAAACGCCCGTGCTCTGGCCCGGCGTGCCGATGGCATAGACTCTGTAATAGTAGTCGTTGCCGATCTTCGCCACGAACTGCGTCTTCAGCACATCGCCGTTGCCGACCGTGAAGCTCGGCGTCATGGCGTTGCCGTTGACCACCGTCATCTTGAAGCAGTATGCGCTGCCTCTCTTCAGATTGAAGTTGACCGTCGTATCGGAAACCACATACGCCTTCTGGCTGGTCACGCCCTGGGCTGCGGATACAACACCCGCTGCGCCATATGCGTTGCCAACGTTGGCAGACGTGCTGCCTTTGCCGCTGTTTCCGCTGTTACCCGAGCTCGGCTTCTCCGCCTTGACCAGGTTATTCGCGGCAGCTTCCAGGTTGGTATATGCCTTTGCGACCGCCTGCTCGTCTGCATTCGCATCCGCGGCAACCGTCTTCGCAACGCTCAATGCCGCCTTAAAGGCTGCCACGCTGCGGTCGGTGTAGCCGTCCAGATCCTTCTGCTCCATCTCCGCGATCAGCTTGTTCAGCTCATCCTTGTTCGGGATCTTCCGCAGGGCTGCCATTGCTCTCGTCAGGGCCTCGGCCTTTGCATCCACGTCGGCCTGGCCGGCATTCGCATTCGCGAGCAGTTCTTCCGCCTCTGCCAGCACCGTCTTGAAGGCCGCCATGGCTTCGTCGTCGATGTAGAGGTTCAGGTCAAGGCCGTTCGCCTTGTTCACCGTGTTCTGGAGGATGGACATATCCGCACGCATTTCCAACTTTTCAATCGCTGCTTGCAAGTTGTCATATGCCTCGTCCACGTCCGCCTTCAGCGGGTTCTTCTCCGCATAGACGTCCTTCGCCGCGTTGAGCGCTTCCTCGAAGCCCCCGGTCGTGCCCGGTTTGAACTCGTCCAGGCGCTCCGCCAGCTGCTCTGCGATGTTGATCAGCGGCAGCAGGACTTCCTTATCGCCCGCTTCGAATTCCAAGAGGTACATCGCATCCAGAAGGTCGCTCCACGCCTCGTTGACCTCTTCCTGGGTGGCATTCACGTTGCCATAAACGGTCTGTGCGTTCTCCAGGGCGTTTTCGAAGAACTCCTTCGCCTGCGGCACCAGGCCGTCGATGACCTCCTGCGGCACAGCTTTGGCCTCTTTCAATACGATGCCCAGGATGCTCTTATCCACGCTTGTGAACGTGAAGTGCAGGGTCGTGCTCTCGCCCGGCATCGTGAAGGTGTACGTGCAGCCGTCCGCTGCAAACTCGATGTCCTTGCCGTTGAGCTGCGCTCCGGAGAACGCGCCGTCCGTCGGGGTGAAGGTGAAGGTCAGCTCTTCGCCCGGCTGTACCCTTGCGCCGTAGATTACATTGGAGGAGATGATTTCGTCCGCATCGCCCTCGACGTTCATGGATGCGTTGCCGCTCCACAGTACCGTCAGCGGCTGCGGTTCCTTCGGCAGTTCCGTCACATGTACGGATGCGCCTTCTGCGGTATACGGGACCTCTGCGCTGTTCCAATCTCTCAGCACGATGTTTTTCAAGCCAAACGTGTAATCGCCTTCCGCCATATCTGCGGATGTGGTAAACTTCGCCGTGAACAGGCTGTCCAGGTCCGCCGGCAGGCCCGCGTCGATCTCATCCGACATGTACAGGAAATTCACCTGAAGTTCGCCGTCATGGATGCTGTATTTAAACGTATCTCCCAGCACTTCGTTCGGGACAACCTCTGTGCAGGTCATGCCTTCCGGATACGTCATGATCATCTGCAAGCCTGCCACCGGGCCTTCCAGCGTATCCAGGCCGCCGATCGTGCCCTTCACTTCAAACTCGCTGCCCGCTGCAACCGTCTCCGGTGCTTCCAGGCCAAGATCCACGTTTGCCTCCTGCTCAGGCCCATTCAAGGTTGCGGCCACAAAGGAGACGTTGCCGCCGTTCTGTGCAACGAGTTCATAGCGCACATACAGCGTACATTCAGTTTCTGCTTTCAGGTTAATGGTAACCGTGCGGTAGAAGTTGGTGTCCATGTTTTCAAAGTCATAGACCTGGTTCTCCGTCACGCCGGAAGCATCGTAAACCGTCAACCGGCCTGCGCCCTTCCATCCACCGATATAGAGCTTCAAGGTCTTTTCCTGCGGGCCTGCCTTCACCTGCAAGGTAAAGTCGCTGCCCAGCTGGCTCTGCTGCAAACCGGTGATCAGATCGGTTGCTTCCTTATCCGGGGAGCCGTCCGTCCAGCTGAATGCTGTCGGATGATCGTCAAAGTCGACGAGGTCAGCAGAATTTGTCAGAACCAGCTGCTTTTCCTCGACTGCTTTGCGGTTGATGTTAGAGGTCGATGCCTGGCCAAGGTGGATCCAGTCGAGGTTGCCCTCTTCGGTCAAGTTGACTTTCGCCGGATACTCAGGCGTCACTTCAACCGTGCGTTCCACAATCTTGTTGACTTCTTCACCGGGTTCTGCGTTCGGGTCGCGGAGCGCTGCCGCTGCGAAGGTGATATTTCCGTCCTGGGTTCCATCAGCCGTCTTTGTGTAACGAACCACCAGATCCGTGCCGGTATACGAGGTCATGTCGATGGTGACCATACGGTAATAGGATTTCTCTTCATCGCCAAAGGTATAGGTGTCGATCTTCGTGTCCGCGGATTTATCGAAGACTTCCAGTTTCGCCTGGCTCTTCCATCCGCCGATGAATAGGATCAACTGTTTCGGCTGCTCGGTCGCCTGCACGGTAAATTGGAAGCTGGCGCCGGTATCAAAGATAACCGAACCATTGCGGGTTGCTTCTACATTCTGGATCGGCAGGCCGTCCGAATAGCTGAAGGTTGTGCAATAGTCGGTAAAGCCGGCTAAACTGCGGGCATACTGCTTGAGGAAGGTGATCTGCGGGGTGGTGGTATCCTTCCGCACGGTCTCTCTGTAATCGTTGACGTTCGGCTGTACCCAATCCAGGTTGCCCAGGGAAGTCAGATCCACAACATACGGCATTTCGTCGCTGACGTCGATGGTGCGCTTCACGGGCTGCTTATAGCCTTCGTAAGTCTGCGGCTCGTCGTAGTCGAGGTCCGGGCTTTCCGGGTCAACCGGGTTTCCGAAGGTAGCAACCAGCTGCATCGCCTCATAGACGTTGCCGGAGACTTTCACTTCGTAAACCACGCCGTCCGCTGCGCCGCCTTCTACTTCAAGAGGCATGGCATTGGTATCCTGCTCAACCTTCGTGAAGGAGAGCTCTGTAGTGCCGTTGCTCACGCTCTGCAGCTCGCCCCAGCCCTCCGGCTGATGGATGCGCACGGTCCAGCTGCGGTCGTCGAAGCACAGGGCGCCGTCAAAGGTTCCTTTTGCCGCATCGATGACGATGAAAACCTTGCCGTCCGCAAACTTCGTGGAGAGCTCGGTGGTGCGGAACTTGCCTTCCTGATAATCGTTGGAAATGGTGTCGTCCTCATAGAGGGTCGTGGTATCGTTCTGACTGGTGGACGGATAAACGTCCAGCGTCATATGGCTCCAATCCTTCTCCTTCGTGGTCATCATCTCGTCGGCCAGCGGGATAACGGAGCCCTTGCGGATGTACATCGGGGTCTCGCTGATGGGCGCTTCCACTTCGATGCTGCGCGGGCCATAGATGGTCTCGCCGGAGAATGCGTCAATCCATTCGCCTTCCGGGATCCACACGGTGCGCGTGCAAATGGCCTCGCCCTGCGGGATGTACTGCATCTTGCAGACAGCCTCGTACTCTCCGTCATAGTACTCGAAGCGCAGGTCATACGTTTCGCCGGCCTTCAAGATGCGCTCGGACGCCAGCGCAGTGGGCCCCTGATCTTTCCAGGAATCGACAAACATCTCGTCGTTGATAAAGATACGGGCGCCGTCGTCACTGTAGGTCTGGAGCTGGACATTCTGATCGCCGATTGTGATCTTGCCGGTGAAGCGGATGCTGAAATCGTCGTCGTTCACGCCGAACGCCGGGGAATCCTCGCCCCAGTCGAAGTTGATGTTGTCAACCGTCTTGACTGCAACCGGCTCGCCTTCCAGATTTTTGTTGTTGAAGAACTCCGCCTTCAGGCCCGGCTCTCCGTCCGGGGTAGTCAGCCACTCCGCGGGAACCGCTGGATCGCCGCCCTCGGTATCGGTGATGGTGGGCGCAATCAGGATATCCTCGCCGAGCAGGTACTGGTCGTTTCTGGCAGCGCTCTCATACTTGGGATATTCGAAGTCCAGTCTTCTGACCAACGGCATACCGGTCTCATAGTTCTCATGGGACAGGTTGTAGTAGGTCGGAAGCAGGCGATAACGCAGGTTGACATAATCGCGGATAATGTTCAACGCATCCTCGCCCTTCAGCCAAGGCATACGGCCCTCGTCCGCGGAACCAACCCAAGTGCAGTGCGGGCGGTAGATCGGGGACAGCGTGCCATACTGCATCCATTTGACGTACTCATCCGCCGTCATGTTGTTGGTATTGGTCATATGGCTACCGATATCGGAGGAAATGTACGGCAGGCCGGCGATTGCACCGTACTGTACGGTGAATTCCAGCTCATCCTGCAATGTCTCCTGGTGGCCGACGGTGTCGCCGGTCCAGGTGATGCCGTAGCGGTGCTGCGCAACATCCGGCGCGCCGATGTCGGCGCCGTTGGAGCTGCCGTCGACGTTGCTCATCATGAACAAACGCTCGTCCGGATACACAGCCTTCTGTGCATACGAATAGAGGGAAGCACCGATCGCTTCATGGGTGAAGCCCTCCGGTGCGACAATCGTCGTGTGCCAGTTGCGGTCGTACCACCAACCGTCAAGGCCCATCTTCAACAGGTTCGTCAGGTTTCCAAAGCGGAACTGTATCTCCTGCGGGATGATGGCGCTGTTCTGCTGCCCCTGGTCATTTTTGGTCGGTTCCGGGTGGTCGTTGAACATGACGTTGACGCCCATGTCGTTTGCAGCCTGGAGGAAGCCTTTCATATCCGGGAACAACGTGGTGTTGATCTCATAGCCCGTACCGCTGGAAGCGTTTCTCCAGTCGGTATCGATAACGAGGTTATCCAGCGGGACCTGATAGGTCACGTGATAATCCTTGATCTGCTTCAACGCCTGTTCCTGGGTGTTTGCATAATAGCGGCTGTCCCATGCGCCAAGGGCCGAAAGCGGAAGCATCTCGGTCTGGCCGGTCAGCTTGTTAAAGTCCTTGCGGAGCTGTACGCCGTCGCCCTGCGGCAGGAAGACGTACATATCCGGGGCGTCGTTGTTTGTATCAAAGCCGTTGGTGTCCACATTCTCCGTGTTTCCCGCCGGCTGCGGTGTAAAGCCCCACTCCGGCATGGTCATACGCGGGGTATCGCTCATCTCCCAGGCATACACTTCCTCGCCTGGATCGGGCAAATAGACCTTGCTGCCCGGCATGCCCTTATATTTCCACAGGAGGTTGCCCTCTTTGCCGGAAATGGTGATGCCGGTGATGTCCTGCGCATCCGCGGGAACAGTGATGTCAAACTCGCTGGTGCGCAGGATGACGCTGCCGCCCACATCTTCGCGGGTAACTTCCGTCCCTCCCCAATTGTCACGGTTGGCAATATGGAAGGTTTCGCGGTCCTCAAACCCTTTCGGCCCCTTTTCTTCCAGACGCACAACCGTCGGGGACAGGACCTGGACGCGCACGTTGCTGATGGTTTCTGATGCATACCCATTCACGTTCACCTGAGCAGCAACCGCGACATTCTCATCCGCTGCGGATGCAAACGTCATCGGTGCGCCGCCGGACAAAACGATGGATGCGCACAGCACCAGGCTTAAGATCCGGTTCTTTTTCCTTTTCATACCTTGTTTCTCTCCCTTTTGGACAATCTTTGGATGGTCGTTAAAACATCCAAACGGTTCATCCGGTGAAACAGGAGTCCCATTTCACCGTTTTTTGTGGGCGGCAACCGCCGCCCTGCCCCAAATGAGTGGGACAAAGCTCTCTTTCATGGCGGCAGCGTAACCTGTGCGCTTCAGCCGTTATCCCCTCCTTTCCGGAATCAGAAGGAGCACTATTGTGAATCCACTTTGCTACAGTCGAAAAAGTCTGCACATCCAGCTGATCCGCAATAGAATATCCACAATATTTCCCTCAAATTATGCGTAATTTTAGATACATGTCTATGATATCTTAAATGGAAATCCTTGTCAATGGAATAAATTGTGGTGTCCTAAACTATATTGCGATTTTATTTTAAACGAGCAAAATTTGACCACACAGTTACAGTAGAAGGATTTCTTGCTCTGGCCTTTCTGGGCCGCCATTGCGCCACAAAAAGCCGCCCGGCAGTTTTGCCGGGCGGCTTTTTGATCTATTTTATTTAGATCAGGAAATCCACACATCCATTTGCTCTGCGTCAATTGTCCATGTGTCCCCATCCCGCTTTAGGGTTCCATTGTTCGTCCCAACAGCGCCCAAAGAGCTGCGGTACTTGCTGGCAGAAAAGGCGGCACGGTCTTCCCCTTCCATTGATAAGGACATCGTGAGAAGGATTCCATTCTGGAAACCGTCTTCATCCAGGAGTCCCTCGTCCTCCAATTGCTCCGCTGTGGCTTCCCGGGCAGGATAACCGCTTTGCTCTTCTATATACTGGAGCAAATCTTCTTTTCCATCCTCTGAGAGATCGAACGCCGTCATATCCACCGCGATCAAAGCAATATCGCTGTTCAAGGCGCTGTCCAGCGGGTAGATCCAGTCAAAGACCGCTTTGCCCGCTGCCAAGGCCATTTGGTCTTCCTCGGAACGTTCGGCCTCTTGAGGGGGATTTTCCGCTTCGGATGCATCCCCCTCTAGGATCTCCGATCCGTTGCTGGAAGGGGCCGGCTGCGAGGAAGCGGCAAAGCCCCCTGCCGGCGGTTCCGCACGGCATGCAGCGAGGGCCGCTGCACACAACGCTGCACAAAATAGCGCTGCCGCTTTCTTTGCCATCGCCCGTCCCTCCTTTTGCCTTTCCACCCTTCCGCCTTCTGGCACGCGGATTATTCCGCTGTGGGATTCTGCACCGTGCCGATAAACAGCGGCAGGTTGGTTTCAGTATCCACAATCGCGCAGACAAACGGCTGGTCAAACCAGAGCTCCACCGGCTCGCCGGCCGGCATGGACATGCGTGCAATCATCTCGACCGCCGTTGCGGCGCCGGCTTTTGCGCCCGCTTCGTCGACTTCGATAAACGCCTTATGCAGCACTTCATTGACCGAGATGTTGCGGTTCTGGTACGTGCCGAGTTCGGTAAAGTCCGCCTTCTGCACGTCGAACGCATCGGTCAGGCCCATCTGCTTGAGCGGCTCTGCGAGTTTTTTCTCATATTCAAACTTGAATTTGGGCAGATGGCTGTTCGCCTCTTCCACCCCGGCGGACTGCATCAGGGAGAGCCACTTTTCGCCGGTCAAAGACTTGACATACTGCTCCACATTCTGTCCCGCCGGGGGCAGCACTGCGGCCAACGCCAAGCGGCCGTCTCTGAAATATTTCAGCATGCCCTGTGCGCCGCCGTCCTTCAAATAGGTCTCCTTGGAGGTCATAAAGGTAGCGTTTTGGTCGCCGCCCGCCGCATGGAAGGTCCCCTGCTCCACCTGGCTCTCGTCATAGGGGACCATCCAGTTTGCTTCAAACAGGACGGTATTGATCAAATACATGATGGCGTCCTGGTCCATTTCATCCAGGATCGCGGGGATCTTTCCCTCGGTATTGTCGCTCACCCATCCGTTGATCCGGTCCAATGTCCCCGGCTCCTTGAAATCCTGCTGGAAAATGCCCGCGCCATAGTATTGGGCGTTCGTATTGAGGAAGGATTGGTTCACGGTCAGCTCTTTTGCCGTATCAAACCAGATGGAATCTGCAATGCGCAGCTTGCGGTCCTCATTGGAGCGCAGGCCATAGAGGAGCTTCGCATTGTTGCGGTTGATCTCCTCCAGGCTGACCTTGCCGCCCCCCAGTACGGATTCGAACTGATCGAGCGTGTTTTCCTCCGCGCCGTTGGCAGTCATTCCCAACGCCAGGTAAACCGAGAGCGGGGAAATCACGCTGTTCTTCTGGGAATCCATGCTGTTCTGGAAGAGCTTCATGGAGAAATCTGCGGCGGCAGAAGCGTAGTTTTGCTCCTGCTGCTCCTCGCTGATCAGCGTAGGTTCGTTCACAGACGCAACCGGCTCTGTATCTGCCGACGCGCCCAGCGCCGGCATACTCATCAACAGGGCGCATACCAGCGCCATCGCGGTGATTTTCTTGAATCGTTTCATCGTTGTTTCCTCCGTTTATTCATTTATATTGGGATCTTTGTTCGAGTTTTCTTCTGGATCATCTGGATCATCGGAATGGGTTTCGGGCAGTTGCCCTTTCTTTTTTTTGCGGGAACGCTTCCAAAGCCGCACAATGAGGAGCACGGCCAGGCATACAGCTGCCAGGAGAATCCAGACCGGCAGGCCGCCCACCACAAAAACTAGGACGGCCTCCCCGAATTGGCCCAGGCCCGCCATGGTGGAATGGAACTGCGCGGCGATCCGTTCCCCCAATGTGACAGGCGCCTGGGTGACTTCGGTTTCCCTGGTGACCTCCCGTAGGTCGATGGTGACGGTCATATATTCGATTAAAGAGTCATAATTGCGCAGGGTGCCTGTCAGCTTTTCAATCTCATAGGTCACATCGGAAAGCGCTTGTTCCAACTGCACAATATCCTCCAGGGAACCAGATTGTTCCAACAGCGCCAGGAGCCGTTCTTCCTGGGTGCGCAGGCTTTTGAGGCGGGCTTCAATGTCGTAATACTCGTCGGTGACATTCTGCACGCTGGAATCTGTCCGCAGGACATTCCCGAGCTCCGCGGTGCGCTCCTTGAGCTGGGCCGCCTTTTCCTGGGGAATCCGCAGGATGTAGTGCGCAAAGCGCAGGCTCTGCCCGGAAAGGCCCTCGACGCTGGACTCCTGCACATAGCCTCCTAAGCTCTCATACAAGCTTTGGATTTGTTCAACCGAGTCGTCAAACTGTAAGGTCTCAATCTCATAGTATAAGTTTTCAATCAGTTTTTCGCCGTCCGTGGGCCGCGCCGCCGTATCCAAGCCTCCTGCGCCCGCATCCGTCTCCACGGCGCTTTCCTCATTTGCCGCTTGCGGCATCGCGCCGCCCACCGTATCCATCGCGCCGTATTCCGCAGAGGGGGATTCAGCGGCCGCTGTCGCGTCCGTCCCATTGCTCTGCCCGCTGCACGCGGTCAGCCATCCGCTGCAAAGCATGGCCAACCCGATTGCCAGCGCAATCCCTTTTTGCTTCATCTGTTTCAATCAAATCCCTCCTATCCTTTCTGTATCCGCCCCCTTTGTTCTGTCATACTCAATACACGGCGGCTTCCTGAAATTTTTCAAGAAAATGGTTACAAATGGATGACAAATGGAATCCAAACAAGAGGCGTGCCGTTCTAAAAAATACAGGGCTGGAACAGTCGGATTGCCGTCCCAGCCCCGTATTTCACAAACAGTCCTTGTAAGCGGATTGGTTTGCTCCCCCCCGGCGGACAAGGCAAACATCTTTTTGCCCTCCGGAAGATTTTTGGGGTACTTATAAAGGATAAATCTTTTTCCTCCTTTTGTCTTTTCATTATTTTAACGGAATTTTGGAATGTTTTATCCAAAAACCGGCGTACCCCTGAGGCAAAGCGCCCGCCGGATTGTATCCCGCAGATATTTTTGCCAGCGCCTGCCCCTTTGCTTCCTCACAAAACCCGAGCGGTTTGATTCACAAATTTTATAGGAAAAGCATGCTACCAAAGCCTTTTTCAGTATGTTATACTGGATATAAAGCAAATTGTGCCATTTTTTTGAACCTTTTAGGAAGGGAAACAAGGATATTATTCGAGCAAAGAAAAGGTAGAGGAAGGAGGAACAAGTACAATTTATGTCGGTATTTTCGCAAAAATTACAAGCCTTGATCCAGCCAAGGATCGACAAGGGACAGCTCACCATCTACGGCTTGGCACGGAACAGCAAAATCGACCGGTCCAGCCTCTACAAATTCATCAACGGGGAACGGCTGCCCGCCAGCACCGAGATCCTGAGCCGCCTTGTGGACGCACTCCGGCTAAGCCCCACGCAAGCCTTCGAACTGAGGGCTGCTTACGATATTTCACGCATGGGGGAGGAGCGCTACCGACGCAGGCGCCACACGCTTGAATTTTTAAATTTTTTCAACCAATATGTGGGCACGCAACCTGCTGAAACGCTTCCTCCTCCGGAACCCCCGCCCCTTCCTTCCGGATGCTCAGAAGTCCGCACAGGGGTCCTTCCGGTCAACAATCTTGTCCAAGCGGTGGTGGGGGCGGAAACCGCACGGCCAAACGGGGAAATTTTGGTCATCGCACAGCCGGACTACGATTTCCTGATCCACACCCTCTCCGCATTGACTTTGGGGCGCGAATGCTCTGTGCAGCACATCCTTTGCCTGGAGAGTGAATCGCAAGAGGAGGATAACCACTACAACTTAGGCTGTCTGCGGGCTGTCGTGGAGCTGATGTTCTCCCTCAAATCCTATCAGCCTTACTACTATTATGACAACATCACCTCCCATTTTAAAAACAGCAATTCCCTCCCCTATCTGATTGTCACCAGCGAATGCGCCCTACAGCTTTCCTATAATCAAAAATACGCGGTATGCCTGCGCGGCGCGGAATATGTTGCCTTTTTCCGCAAGCTCTTTAACGACGCCCGGAAAAACGCCAATCTCATGCTCTCCACTCTGGATACGGTCACAGATAATATCCGCTTTTACCAAAACATTTTCCAAAAGTGCGCCGCACCGCACTGGGTCTGCTCCTGTAGCCCGCACATCCTCCAGTCGATGGATCGGGAACTGTTCGAAAAATACATCTATGATATTCCCGGCCGGGAAGAGATCATCCAAGCGTTTCTCGGTTACTGCGATAGGCAGAGGGCTTTTTTACAAGAAAAGCATGCCTATATCGGCTTTTTCACACGGGAAGGCATCGACTATTTCTGCCGTACCGGGCGTTTCCGGCAAACCCCCAGCTCCATCTACGCCCCTCTGGAGCCGCGCGACCGCTGGGAACTTCTCCGGCGCTTTTGCGAAGAACAGCCGCCCGCCTTCAAAAGCATCTTGCTGCGCAATAACCCAACACCCTTCCCGGCACATTTGGAAGTGATCGCATTTTGGGATGGCTCCATCGCTTTTTCCTATGAGCATACCCCCCATCAATTCCGGGTTATGCTTTTGTTTGAAAAATCTTTAACCTCCTGTTTCGAGGATTTCTTTACTTATCTGGAAAACAGCCGCCACGTTTTTAGCGTCTCCGAAACCAAAGCCTTCCTCCGGCAAAAGATGGAGGAGTTGGAGCGCCTGTTTTGACCCATTCCAGCCGGGAAACAGAACCCTATCCGGCGGGCTGCATTATGCCAAAGCAAATTTTATCCCCCTCTCCGGGCCAGCACATCGCCCGGAGAGGGGGATTCTTCTCTTCCATTCGCTTTAATTTCAAAATATTTCTTTTATAATTCAAATTTGTAATAAAATATAAATATATCCTGTGTTTTAATAAATTAACAAAATGCTCTAAATATCAAGATATCTTCTTGAATATATTTAGAGATTTACCCTAAAAAATAGCGGGGGTCACCCGCCGAGAAGGAGAGAGGAGTTATCATGAAAGGAAAAAAGGCAAAAGCGCTTCTAGCCATGCTATTGGCTGTGCAGATGGCCGCTTCCGGCGCAACCGTCGCGTTTGCGCAGGGGGCCACGCTGGATGTTGCTCCGCAGCCCAGCCAAGTGCTGGTGGAAGAGCAGGAGGGCGTCGTCTACCTCAGCGACCTGCAATGGACGGACATGACAACCGCTTGGGGGGAACCCCAAAAGGACCAAGGCCTGGATGAAAACCCCATCCAATTCCGGGATGGCAACGGCGGCCATATCGTCTACGAAAAGGGCATCTGCATCCATGCGCCGTCCAGCTTGACCTATTCGATCGAAAACATGGGCGTCGAAGCGTTTGAAGCGGTCGTCGGCATCCACGACGGCGACAACAACGACAAGAAAGAAAAGAGCTCCTGCGAATTTGTGGTGGAGATCGACGGTGAAGAGGCCTACCGGAGCGACGTCCGCAAGATGGACAGCGGCCCCCTCCCCATCCATGTGGACATCCCTGCGGATGCGAAAACCCTGACCCTCATCACCACGGACGGCGGGGACGGCGACAAGCAGGGCGACCACAGCACTTGGGCGGACGCCAAGCTGCTGCTGGACGAATCCATTTTGCAGAACTTAAAGTCCATCTCGCTCCAGGCGGACAACCAGATGTTGCAGCCCGGCGAGCAGGTGCCGGTCTCTGTCAGCGGCACCCTGGTGAACGGGGACGCCGCCGTCTTTGCCCCCGGCGACCTGGTATTCACCAGCGACCATCCGGAGGTGGCATCTGTTTCAGCGGACGGCATCGTAACGGCCAACGAAAACGGCGTGGCGCAGATCACCTGCGAAGCGACCCTGGATGGGATCACCCGCAGCGCATCGCTGGAATTCATCGTGGGCGACGAAGTGGAAGGCCGCGTCTGGACGCTTCCCTCCCCCAACGGCTCCATTGAGGCCGTCCTGCGGCTGAGCTCTGAGGGCAGCCTGTCCTACATCGCCATGCAGGAGGGCAAAACCGTCCTCGACTGGGCGGCGCTGGGCATGGAAACCAGCGTGGCGGATTTCTCCACGGGGCTGGAATACAGCGGCGTTTCGGAGATCAAGCAGATCGACGAAACCTACACCGTCCCCTCCCGCAAAAAGGCGGAATACGTCAACCGCGCGCAGGAGCGCACCATTTCCTTTACCAAGGACGGCGTCCCGTTTGACGTGACAGTCCGCTCCTATGACGACGGCATCGCCGTCCGTTATGCGATCCATGCGGACGAAGATTTTGAGATTACCGCGGAAAATACCGCGTTCCAGGTCCCGCAGGGTTCCACTCTCTGGCATATGCCCTACGGCAGCGGCGGGTTCTCCTATGAGGGTTCCTTCTCCGAAAACCCGGTAGAGAGCGTCACTGGCAACCAGTCCATTCCCCTGCTCGTCAAGACCCCGGACGACATCTTTGCCCTGATTACCGAGGCGGACCTCAGCGGCGGCTATTCCGGCTCCATGGTGAAGGCGGACGGCACGGGCCTGTTGCAGGTTGTCCCGTCCCTGGAACAGGGGTCGAATCCGATCAACGCGGAGGCTTCGTTTGTCTCCCCGTGGCGCACGGCGATCATCGGCGGGCTGGACGACATTGTAGAGAACACCATGGTCGAAAACCTCAGCCCGGACCCCGACCCGGAGGTGCAGGACGACTATTCCTGGGTGGAGCCCGGCGTTTCCTCCTGGACCTGGTTGGTCGGCGGCTTTAACATGCAGAGCAACACGACGGAAATCAAGCGCTACATCGACTTTGCCGCAGAGATGGGTTGGGACTACTTTATTATGGACCGCGGCTGGCAGCCGGAAGCCCCGAACCCGGATGGCCAGCGCTATGCCTACGAGGGCTATTTTGATTGGTACGACGAGATCCAGGCGTATGCGGATGAAAAGGGCGTCGGCCTGATCGCCTGGGTCATCTGCGATGATTTGAACACGCCGGAGAAGCGCGCGGAGCGCCTGCCGGAGTGGGCGGCAAAGGGCATCAAGGGCATCAAGGTCGACTTCTTCGACAGCGAGGCGCAGGACCGGATGCAGCTCTATGAGGATATCTACAAGGACTGCGCGAAATATGGCCTGATTGTCAACGCCCACGGCGCGAACAAGCCCAGCGGCGAGGTCCGCACCTATCCGAACGTGGTTACACGCGAAGCCATCCGCGGCGAAGAGCACTCCCTCACGCCATTCCAGTATTCGGTGATCCCATTCACCCGCGCAGCCATCGGCCCGGCGGACGTCACCGAGCAGATTTATCCGCGCGGCAGCAACAATACGACGACGGGCTTCCAGCTGGCCTTGTCCGTGCTCGTGCAGAGCGGCATGCACTGCCTAGCCAGCAGCATTGAAGACTACCGCAGCAGCCCGGCGTACTCCTTCTATCAGAATATGCCGGTCGTCTGGGACGACACCAAGCTGATCGACGGCTATCCGGGCGACTTCACCACCATGGTGCGCCGCGACGGGGAAGATTGGTACGGCGCCTGCGTCTCCGTGGACGCGCGCAATGCGGAATTCCCCCTGGATTTCCTGGGCGACGGCACGTATTATGCCCTGATCTATCGCGACGGCACCGGCGATAAAAACAGCATGACCTTTGAGGCGAGGACCGTCACCAAGGAAGATACGCTTTCCATCCCGGTCAAGGCCGGCGGCGGCTGTGCAGTGAAGATTCTGCGCGAAAAGCCCACTTCCCTGGAATCCATTGTGCTGGACCGCACGGAACTCTCCCTGGAAGAGGGACAGTCGGATACGCTGCAAGCCACCCTGCTGCCGGAAGACGCCCTGGTCAAGGATCTGGCCTGGTCCTCCAGCGATGAATCGGTTGCAACGGTCTCCGGCGGAAAGGTAACCGCCGTGAAGCCGGGCACCGCAGTCATCACCGCATCCTCCGCACTGGATCCCGAGGTCAAAGCGGAGTGCACCGTGACGGTCACGGCCAAACCGTTTATCCTCAATGAGGACTTTTGGAGCATCGTGCGCGAAGACCCGGCGAACATCCGGTTGAACGGGGAAAATTCCGTCACCATCACCTCCCAGAGAAGCGATGTTGGTAAACCGGACGGGGACTCCATGGCCATTAAGAACATGGTGGTAAGCGTCCCGCAGGATGAAAACTTTACTGTAACGGTCAAGGTCACTGGAGACCTCTATGCTTCCTTCCAGACCGCTGGGCTCGTGGCCTTCACCGATGAGAAACACCTGATGGGCGCTATGCGCCGCTATCACGAGCGCCTCGGCGGAAACATCTTCGAATGCATGCGCTATGAGGGCAGCTATGATGAATCCACACTCCCCGACGAGCAGAAGGGCGTTCCCGCATGGCTCAAGCTGGAGAAAAACGGTACCACCTTTACCGCCTATTACAGCTATGACAATGCAATCTGGGTAAAAATTGACGAGAAGACCTGCAATTCCGTCGGCAATGCCGCGACAGAGGATATCAAAATCGGCGTGATCGCGCTCAACGGCGGCCAAACGGTCAACACCGACATCACCTTCGAGGACTTCACGTATCAAGCAGAGGGCGCAGAGCAGGCGACCGTCCTGCCGTTTGCGGTTGCAAATCCCGAAGCAGAGCCGCAGGAGCAGAACCTGACAGCAACCTATAACAACAAGGACGTCACCTTGACGGTGGACGGCGAACCGCAAAAGATCGCGGACCTGCTCGGCAAGTTCGAAATGAAGGACGTCGCAGACGGCACGGAAGTCGAATTGACCTTTGTGCCGCGCGTGGCGGGCAAGAACTTCCGCTCCGTGACCATCAACGGCGGCGAACCGCAGCTCATCAGCGGCAATTTCTACACCTACACGGCGACGGTCGAAAACGGCTCCATTGCTCTGGACTTCGTCTTCGAAGTGACGGACAAGCGCATCCTGGAAGAGACCTACAACTATGCAAAGACCTATGTGGACGACGGCACCGTCGATTCGCTGGTCACGGCGGCGAAGGAAGCCTTCATGGAGGCTTACAACACGGCGGCAGCGGTATTGGCCGACGACGCGGCAACCCAGGCGCAGATCGATGCGGCTTGGAGCGGCCTGCTGAACGTCATCCACTATCTGGACTTCCAGGCGGGCGACACGAGCGCACTGGAAGAGCTGTATAACCTGCTGAGCGGCCTGGTGGAGGACGACTTCACGAGCGACAGTTGGGCGGCATTTGCCGGCGCAATGGCGCAGGCAGCGGAAGTTATTGCCGACGGCGAGCCGCTGGAAGCGGACGTCACGAAGGCATACGACGGCCTGCTGAACGCAGCGGAGGGCCTGGTGCGTGCCTCCGATCGGAGCAGCCTGAACGACTTGATCGAGAAGGCGGAAGCAGTTGCGGCGGAGATCGCAGAGGGCAAGTATCTGCCGGACGGCCAGGAAGCTTTCCAGGCGGCGCTCGATGCAGCAAAGGCGCTGACGAAGGACGACGCGCAGGCGACCATCGACGCGGCGGCGCAGACGCTGACCGAGGCCATGGCAGCGCTCCGCAAGAAGGCGGATAAGAGCGAACTGGAAGCTCTGCTGAACGAGCTCGAAGCACTGGATGCTTCCGATTACACAGCAACGAGCTATGCAGCGGTTGCAGCTTCGATTGTGAACCTGAAGACCCTGCTGGCGGATGAGACCCTCGACGCAGAAGAGGGCCAGGCGGTTGTGGATAACGCGGTCGCACAGGCGCGCGCAGCAAAGGCCAACTTGGTCGAAGTGAGCAACGGCGGTTCGAACGCCGGCAGCTCCGGCGGCAGCACGTCCGCGAACATTGGCAATGCATACGGCGCAGCGGGCGTTGTATCTGCAAGCCAGAGCGTGGCAGCGAACGCCTATGTGGTTTCCGATACGACGGTCAACTTCACCTTGAAGAGAGGCAGCGCATACTGCTTCAAGATGACGGTCGTGAACGGCAACGCCATGACGCCGGGCTTTACGGTCGGCAACGGCGATGTGCTCAAGACGCAGTTTGTGGCGAAGATTGGCAACGACTACTACTACAGAGTCTATGCCATCGGCACGCCGGGCCAGAGCACGGGCGTTTACACCACCCTGCCGGGCCAGAACGCTACGAAGCATTGTGCTGTAACCATTGGCTAATCGAAAATAAAAAGGAAGACTTCTTCCCGATAAACTGCAAGGACCCAGCCCCGGGAGATTTCCTAGGGCTGGGTCCTTCTGTGTTTTTCGCTGCTGTTTTCCGGATGTCGTGTGGGAACGTTGGATTTCTTCCTTTCTCGCTTTTGTAAAGCGATTGGCTTGCTTCTGTAGAGCCTTCCCCGTATGGAGTGGCAAGCAAATTCCTTGCAGTTTCCTTTTGTAGGGAACGCCGTAGGCGCGAAAGGCACTGTGTGCCCGCCGTAGGCGCGAAAGGCACTGTGTGCCCGCCGTAGGCGCGAAAAGGCACTGTGTGCCCGCGTCCTGACCGGAGGTCCGCGAAAAGGCACTGCGTGCCCGCCGTAGGCGCGAAAGACGCCGTGCGTCCGCCGTAGGCGCGAAAGACGCCGTGCGTCCGCGTCCCGACCGGAGGTCAGCTTTTGACATCGGCCCTTTTGAGGACAAGAAGGGACAGGCCACAGAACAGCGCTGTAAATACGGCGCACATCACGAAGAAAATCCCCATATCCACTTGTCCCAACGCCTCCTGGCTGACAGCGCCCATCCCTGCAATCACCAGGGCGTTGGGGAAACAAGCCCACCAGCCCTTTGCAGCCAATAGGAACCCAACGACGCTGCAAGCAAACCCGATCCCCACCGGCACCGCAAAGCTCCGGATGCGCATGGCAAAAAAGAGCTGCATCGCCGCAACCGGGAGGGAGCCAATCCATGCGCACAGGAACCAGCGGATCACATCCGGCGGCACCGGGGACTGGAAGCCAAAATAGAACCCAGCCGCCAGATACAGGGCAAAAAAGAGCACCTGCGTCACAAAACTCAGGCCCGCAATCACCAGGAATTTGCTCCAGAAAATGTTGCGCTCCGGGACGGGGGCGGTCATCAGCGTGTTCCAGTTGTGGTTTAAATGCTCCAACCGCCACGCATAGGCGGCATAGATGGAGAGCAATACCGCCAGGAACAGGTCCCCATAAAACAGGCTGACCTGGGTCCACAGGCTTTGCCATTCGTTTGTCAAAATCTCCCGGTTCATCGAAAAGTTGGCGCACCCAACAAAGACGCTGAACGCAGGCAAAAACAGAAACGCAAGCCAAATGCACGACCCTTTCAGCTTGCGGCCCTCCGCCGCAACTGCATGTCTCAACATGGCATATCCCTCCTAAAACTCTTTCCGGCAAAGGCGGCGCTTTCCCAGGAAATATACGACGATCCCCAGGACAAACACCAAGAGCGCTGGGACGATGTTGGGGTCCATCGCCAAATACTGCCACTCATGGTCCCCCAACGGGACCGCCTGCACGGAGGACAATTCCGCATAGCCGCACCACGGCAAAAATGCGCGCACCTGCGGCGGAAACAACGCGCCCACAAGCCCAAGGAACGACCCGGCCATGCCGACAATCAATGCGACCAGTTGATTGGGCACCGCCATGGCAATCCATTGTTGCAGCGCCAACACAAATACGCTCACGAGCATGGTCCCCAAAAAGACCTTTCCCACCAGTCCTACGGGGATTGGGCCCGGGAACCCCTGCCATGCGGCAAACGCCAATAGCGCGGCCAGCTCCAGCACCAGGGTGACGGTCAGGAGAAGGAACGTGCAGAGGAATTTGGCAAAATACAGCTTGCCCATGGGTTCCGCAGCGGCGCCGAGCAGCTTCCAGGTGTCGCCCTTGTGTTCCATGTCGCAGATGCGGCTGGAAAGGACCGCGATCGCCAGAGGAAGGAACAGGCCGTGCAGCATCGCCAAATTGGTAAACAGGTTGTTCCAGATCAGGTTTGCGCCGTTTTCTTCAAAATAACTCTGCACGGAATAGGCTGTCCAGGCCCCCTCCACGCCGCAGAGCAGCAGTGCGGTCAAGAAGACGCCGCGCCGCCGGATCTTATAGAACTCCAAGGAAAGGTAACGGATCATAGCGCGCCTTCCTTTCCGGTGAGATCGAGGAAGATCTCCTCCAGGCTGCGCTGCCGCTCTTCAATGCGGAATACCTGCACGCCGCTGCAAACCAATTGTTGGTTGATCTGCGCCACCGCAGCGTCGCTCAGATTTTCCAGCAGCAGCCATCCGGCCTCGCGTTTGGGGCGGTACCGTTCCAACAGGCGCGCGGCCTCCTCCGGGTCCTGTGTCCGGACAGCCACATAATGGGCGCTCTTCCTCCGCAAAACTTCCAGGCTGTTTTGGAAAATCAGCTCGCCGTGGTCGATGATTCCCACGGCGGTCGCCATCTGGTCGACCTCCGCCAGCAGATGGCTGGACAGCATCACCGTCATGCCGTACTGCTGCGGCAACGCCTTGATGAGCTCCCGGATCTCCTCAATCCCGGCTGGGTCCAGCCCGTTGGTGGGTTCGTCCAAGACCAGCAGCTTCGGAAACCGCATCAGCGCCATCGCAATGCCCAGGCGCTGCTTCATCCCCAGCGAATAGTGGCTCACCTTTTTACCGGCCTGGTTTTCCAGACGGACAATCCGGAGGGCCTCCCGCAGGTTTTTCTCCGGGATGTCCAGCAGCTTCTGCATGACGCGCAGATTTTCCATGCCGGTCAAATGCCCGTAGTACGACGGCGATTCGATCAATGCCCCGGTCTGGCGCAGAATTTCCACCCGGTTTTTGTCGTTCATCTGTTTTCCAAAGAGATGTACCGTGCCCTGGGTGGGTTTTACCAGGCCCAACAGCATTTTCATGGTCGTGGATTTCCCTGCGCCGTTGGGCCCCAGGAAGCCGTAGACCTCCCCTTCGCGAATCTGTAAATCCACATGTTTGACGCGGAATACACCGCCGTATTCTTTGGATAACCCTTCTGTACTTACGATCGTCTCCATCCCCGCACCTCCTTATACCAATCCCGCATAATAGGCGGGAATACTGTTTTGATAGACCGCCCGGCTTGCAAAGGCACTCACTGCGGCAAAGGCAATCGCCACGAGAGCGATCACCGCCAGGACGCCGAATCTCCGTTTCATCCGTTCCATAGGAACGCCTCCTTTTTGATTGACTGGATATAGCATAACGCGGGTTCCTTACAGGAAGCTGCACAAAACCTTACGGCAGACTTACAAAAAGGGTTGCGGCGTGAAATGGGAAATACAGGTGTGTTATAATAACCTCACGGCATAAGTGAAAGCCGGTTTCGCAAAAGCTCGCCGCTTTGCGGCGCGGGATGCGGGGCTGCATGTTTTCAAATCGCGTGGCCTTAGAAATTTTCAAATTGAAAGACCTGCTAACAAAAGTCAAGTAGAAATTTCAGATTTGAGGGAGCGGCAAAAAGACAACACAAAATCAAGCCGCTGAGCATCTCAAAATCGAAACGGCGGCCAACCAGATGGTATGACACGAAAATTAGTTGTGCTCCAGAGAATCCAAGTAGGCTTTCACAGAGGCGTAGTAGATGCGCAGGAACTTGTTGGCGGATGCCATCATGTAGACACGGTATGGCTTGCCCTCAGAGCGTTTCTTGTTCATGAACTGGTAGACCGGCTCATCCATTGGAGCGCATTGCAGGAGGACGCCCATCACCAGAAAAAGTGTCCTGCGCAGGGAGGCAGATCCCCGCTTGGAAATGCTGCGGCTGCGGACATCTATTTGGCCGGATTGGTATGGCGGGGCGTCAATACCCGCAAAGGCCACCAGCGCTTTCTTGGAATGAAAACGGCGCACATCTCCAATTTCAGCTATGAGTTGGGGGCCGAGTGTGGGGCCAACACCAAACATCCCCATCACTACAGGATATTCTGGCAGAGAAGCTGCCAGAGACTGCATCTCCTGTTTGAGAGCAGCTAATGCGGCGGAAGTTGCCTGGAGTTGGGAAATGGCCTGTTCTACCAAAAGTTTTGCCGTCTTTGTTTTCGGCATGACACCGAAGCGTCCACAGGCGGAGACATAAATGTCCAGCGCCTTATCTTCACTGAAATTGTAGCTGTGCTTTCTGCACCACTTCTGGTACTTGGTGGTAAAGGCTTTCTTAGACAGGCCACAGACACATTCGCAACGCCAGAAAGCAGCTACAAAGTCCACCCACTTTTCGCTGCCATCGGCGCGGGGCGGACTGGTAAACAGGCGGTTTGCATCAGGAAAAGCGGTGTCCAGCAGGGAGATCAAGTTGTTTTTCAGCATGGTCTGTACTTTGGAATACTGTTGGTACTGACGGTAGCAGGTCTTCAGCATGAGCCGGGCATCTTCTTCCGGGACATATCTCGGAAGTGTGAGCCAGTGGTCAAGACCGTAGTTGGCCAGCTTCACGGCATCCTTCTTGTCGGTCTTGCCCCGTCTTAAACTGTTGTTCCCGTAGTCGTGCACCAGCATTGCATTGACTACAGAAACATAAAGCCCCGCGCCGTGGAGCAGCCAGGCCACCGGCGCATGGTAATTGCCCGTGGATTCCATCACCACACGGGTCTCACCGTCCAGGCTTTTGAGCAGCCTTGCCAGCTCACTCAGTTCACTGGCGGTGTGGCACACTTCAAAGGGTGAAACCACTACTTCTCCAAAAGGCCGCATGACTGCAATCGTGCTCTTGCCCTTGGAAACATCGATGCCAACACAGTTCATTCACATTCCTCCAATACCAAGAATCTGCAACCGGAAATCCATCTTTTCTCGTTGCCGATTCAATCTATTGGGTGACACGAACTCTCCGGTATCCGGTGGCTCAACCTGCTCAAATCGAACGCTGCAACAAGAGGATGGCTGACAGTCTTTCGAACGGACATAAAAGCCCAAGGAGGGATTGGTCAGCCAGTTGCTCCCCTTATTGTAGCTTAGGCACGAGATGGAGAGAAAGCCGGACTGGCTGCCCGGCTTTCCTGTCCAAATTTATTGTAATAGTAGGGATTCCCATGGATGAACTCAAGGAAAAGAAAATCCTGGTGGTGGACGACCAACCGCAGCTGCTGCGCATGGTGGACGAGATCCTGCGGCGGGAAGGCTTTACCCGCGTGTTCCTCGCGCCGGACTGCGCCCGCGCCATGGAACAACTGCGCGCGGTAAAACCCGACCTGGCGGTGTTGGACGTGATGCTGCCAGACGGGGACGGCTTTTCGTTGATGCAGCAGATGCGCGCTATTTCGCCCCTGCCGGTGGTATTCCTGACCGCGCGCGGGGAGGACGAGGACCGGCTGATCGGCCTGGGGATGGGGGCGGACGACTACATCGTCAAGCCGTTCCTTCCAAAAGAGTTGACTTTGCGCATCACAGCGATCCTGCGGCGGGTCTATGTCCCGATCCGCCAGGAGCAGCTTCCGGCCTTCTCGCTGGGGGACCGCACGGTCGATTTGGGCGCGTCCCTGGTCCGCGCGCAGGACGGGCGGGAGTGGACGCTCACCGCGAAGGAACATGCGCTTTTAAAGAAGCTCTATGAGAACCGCAACCGCATTGTCACGAGCGACGCGCTCTGCCAGGCCGCCTGGGGCGACGACCTCTACGGCTATGAAAACACCCTGATGGTGCACATCCGCCGGATGCGTGAAAAGCTGGAACAGGACCCGTCCCATCCGCAGTATCTATTGACCGCGCGCGGCCTGGGTTATAAACTGCAATTGGCGCCCACGAAGAACGCCTAACCTGGGCCGGGCCGCAAAGCGGCGGGCAAACCGCCGCTTTCCTGCAAACGCCGTTTGCAGCCGCCGCGCAGCGTTGCGCGGCATGCGGCCCTTAGAGCAAGCAGTTTCAAAAGCGCCCCAGCGCCTACACTGGCGGCTCGCATTGCGTTGTCTTGAAAGGAATCTTCAGAAAAACCTATTTTAAAAGCTATCTCCCATCGATAAACAAAAGGGATTGCCCTGCAGGAGGTGTCCATCTTGAAAAGTATCCAGCGCTTCTTAGGGCGCTTTTTGATCGGCCTATTCGTCTGTTTCCTGGTCTTCTTTGTGGCGAATATCGCCGGCCTGACAATCTATCTGCGCGTCCTGTACGATACGCACGAGGGCGACGAGGACTTCTCCCCCACCTGGGCGGTGCGGGACACCGTGGAGGGCCTGACCAAACAGGATGGCGAATACCAGCTGGCCCCATCCGTTGTGGAAGAATTGCGCGCGCACAGCGCCTGGGCCATGCTCTTGGATGACAACGGGGATGTGATCTGGTCCATGGATCTGCCGGAGGAGATCCCGCTCTCCTACACCCCGAGGGACGTCGCTGGGTTTACCCGGTACTATTTGCAGGATTATCCCGTCTTTTGCTGGGAACACCCGGACGGCCTGGTGGTGACCGGATACCCCAAGGGGTCGTATATGCGCTACACGCTCAATTTTGCAGAGCAGGACGCCCGGACGATCTTTGAATGTGTGCTGCTGTTCCTGGTCGGCAATGTCCTGGTGGCGATCCTGATCTATGCATTCCTCTGCTGGTGGACGGTGCGGCCGGTACGCCCGATTTTGCACGGGTTGTCCTGCCTGGCGCGCGGGGAACCGGTGCAGCTGGCGGAGCGCGGCAGCCTGCGCGAGGTGGCGGCTGGGATCAACGCGGCTTCCGGCGAATTGCAGCGCCGCGACGACGCGCTGCGGAAAAAGGACGAGGCGCGCGCCAACTGGATCGCGGGCATTTCGCACGACATCCGCACGCCCCTCTCCGTGATCCTCGGCTATGCGGGCGAATTGCAGGACGATCCCGCACTCCCGCCGCCGGAGCAGGAGCAGGCCGCGGTGATCTGCCGGCAGGGGGTCCGCCTGCGCGACCTGGTCAGCGACCTGAACCTGGTGTCCCGCCTGGAATACGACATGCAGCCCCTGGAATGCCAATGGCTGCGCCCGGCAAAGCTCGTCCGCCGCGCCGTGACCGATTTTATGAACGCGATGCCGGAAAATCCCTGCGGGATAGAACTGGAGGAGGTGGACGAATCCATCCGCTTGCAGGGGGACGAGCGGTTGCTTTTGCGCGCGCTGACCAATCTGTTGCAAAACAGCGTCCTGCACAACCCGCAGGGATGCGCCATCCGGGTTTCCGTGCGCCGGGATGGGACAAATACCTGCCTCCTTTCCGTCCGCGACGACGGGGTTGGCGCGGACCCGCAAAAGCTCGCCTCCGTATTGAACGCCCCTTACGCGCCGAAGCGCGCCCATGGGCTGGGCCTCTTCCTCGTCCGCCGCATCACCGAGACCCACGGCGGGCAATTTACCGCGCGTACCGCGCCGGGCGAGGGGTTCTCCGGAGAGATGCGGCTTCCCTGCGAGCCGCTCCGGGAGTCTGCGCAGGGCGGTTGACGCGCTGGCATCAAAAAACCGGGCGGGGACAAGTAGAAGTATCCCCGCCCGGTTTTGCCAACCGTGAAGAGCCCGGCAAGCGTGAGGTAGGTGCTCTTCTTTCGGATGTATTTTTCTTCTCTCTACATAATGGAACCAAAATAGATGGCTAAAAATTCTTTTATAAAGAGCATTGCCATGCATGTATTTTTCGTAAACACAGATGTGCTGTAATATCGGTCCATATCGAACAAGAGCGGACGGTACAAGCTGTACCGTCCGCTCTTGTGTTGTATGATAAAACTTGATGAAGTGTGTCTTTCGATCGCCGGTTATTGCGCTGCGCCCTCCACGGCCTCCTGGAAGGCCTCGAGGTCGCTTCTCGGCACCAAACCGCGCACAACGTTGTCCAGCACCACCAGGCAGTTACGCTCCCCATCCGCATAGAACTCCAGCGTGTTGGTCGGAAGCCCGTCGTAATAGGCAACTTCCGCCCGGAAGAGCGGCGTCCCGGAGGGCTGGGCGTCTTCGGCGTCCTCCAAAACCGTCTCGCCGGTCAACGTCTGGTAGAGGTTGGTAAAGGCGGTGTAATCGGTCTCCGTCCCGGAGGTGTCGGCAACCGTATAGTTGTAATACGTGGTGTCCTCCGTGGACTTCTCCTCGTCCGTTGTCCGCGTCACATCCCAACGGTAGACCATGTCCCCGTCCAGCGTAATGGAGAGCGACTGCACAGACTCCACGCTCCGGGTCAGCAGGACCTTGCTCTGCACGTCAAACGGCGTCGTCAAGCTTGTCCAGGGGGTGAGGCTGTCCTCCAAAATGCGGTATACGATGTCCACACCGTCCAGCATCACCATGCGGTTCCCGTCCTTCTCCGCCCCGGCCATGAGCGTATACTCCTCGCCGTCCGTTGTAGTCATCTGGATCACATTGGTCGGGTTATCCAGCCCGTATTCCCGCAGGGCGTCCTGGTCTGGATGCAGCGCTTCCACGCCGCCCGCAGTCAAGCACGACAGCAGATCCGTCAAGGACTTGACCGTCTCGGTATCTGCATCCATTTGCTTTGGCTCCGTCATCAGATACAGGGTCCCCTCGCCCTGTTGGAGCGTGATGGGTTCCGCAAGCGCCGTCCCGCTCAGCACCAGCTTGCGGAACGGTGCGGAAGCGTCGGTTTTAAGGCTGCTGAAATCCAGCACCTGGCGGGACAGGAACCCCGTCTTATCCTGGAGATAGGCGAGCGGCACGCTTGCCACATAGACGTCCTCCGCGCCCTGCCCGCGCACATAATAAGCGGTGCTGTCCTCCACGGAGGCATTGCCGATCTCATAGGCATAGGTATCCCCATTTTGAAAGGTAACCTTGACCGTCGCCTGCGGGGTGGAAAGGCCGAAATCCGCAAGGTTGCTTACCGCACCAATCTTTTTGGTGGCAAAGAGCTGCCAGCCGCCTTCTGCGGCGCTGTTGACCGCGTAGCTGTCCTGCGGGAGGCCCTCCAATTCCTGGATGGAGAAGTTGATTTCCTCTTCGGCGTCCGAAGAAGTAGCCCCGGAAGCGTCGCTGGAAGCCTCCTCCAAAGCGCTGCTGCCCGCAGCGCTGCTTTCCGGCTGCTCTTCCGCCGGGACAATGGTAAATACGCCGCTTGTGTTTGTCACCTCAATGGAGGCGACGTCCGCCTCCTCCCGGTTTAACAGGGCGATGTCCTGGGAGGAGCTGGTGGTGGAGGCGTCCGTTTCGCCGCCGGTCAGCATTAGAGCGGCCAGGGCGCCGCCCAATACAACAATGCATACGCCGAGAATGAGCAGATTTCTGGTCGCTGGTTTCATTACAGCCTCCTCCTTCTATAGTACACTACTACGCCGATCACGACGACGATCAACGGAATCAAAATGGTAAAGATGCCAAGGCCAAAGACCATGACCTGCAACAGGCTCATGGAGATGTCCGCAATGGAGGTCTGCACCTGGCGCGTTTCCACCGCGATTGTTTCGCCCTCCGTACCGGTGACGTACTTGGCGAGATCCGTCAGATAGCGCCCATCGCCAAACGTATTGGAATTGATGATGCCGTCCACGAACATAAAGGTGCTGCCCAGCGCAACCACATTGGCGGTGGCTTCCCCTTCGCCCGTGGTGATGGTCTTTTGCGCCAACGCCGCCAGGGTGTGTTCGCCGGTCTGCGGGTTGCTGATGCTCTCTTCAGTGCCGTCATAGAGGAACGCCGAACTGCTGCTGGTCGCAAGCGTATGTGTTGTGATGCCGTTGCGTTCGTCAAACAGCAGGTTGATCGGGCAGCTCTGCGGCATCAGCAGGTAGCCGTAGTCCGAAGTGGCGCGGCTGAGGGTGATGTCGCCGCTCTGGTTGGCCAGCAGGTACGACGGGTCGCTCGTGATGTAGCTATTGGGGTCGGTTTCCACAACCTGCGTGGATTGCTGGACATCCAAGCCCCATTCCTTTAGGAAGTCCGTCAGGTTGGGTAGGGCGTCCTGGCCCGGATAGAAGGTCACCAGCAGGGAGCGGTCGGACGCCTTGCTCTCGTCGTTCAGGAAGGCTTCCAGCTTTTCAATCTCGTCCGGGGTGTAGTCGGTCGCCGGGGTCGCCAGCACAAAGAGCTGCGCGTTCTCCGGGATCTCGTCGGTCAGGAGGTTGATCTCCTGCGTTTCAAAGTTGTTGCTGGTCAACAGGTTTTTATAGAGCGTGGTGTCCATCATCTCGTTGTGCCCGGTGTCAAACACCGCCAGCGGGAGGGTATCCGCGTTGACCGAGCTGACAGCCGAAGCCAGCGCGCTGTCCACCATGGAATAGGCGACCATCCCGGTTTGGCTGTACTGTACATCGAACAGGTCCGTGTAGGCCAGTACGCGGTAGCGTTTGTCCGTCTTGACCAGGACATCCGCGGTCATCAGGCCGTCGTCCTGATATTCCGAAGCGAAGGCCGGGTTTTGGTCCAGGTCGATGTATTCCACGGAGATATTGGAATTGCGCTCCGCCATCTTTTCCGCCAGGGCGCTGACCTGGCTGTATTTAATCCCATATTCGGCCAACAGGGTATCGGATTTTGCGATATCCTCGCTCGCCATGATGTAGATGGTGGTTGGGTTCTGCACGTTGGAGGCGATTTCCGCCGCGCTGTCCGAAAGGGTGTTGACATGGCCCTCGGTGAGGTCCAGGTTCATGGAGGGATAGCGCTCCGCCAACAGGCTGACGACCACGTTGAGAAGGATGACCACCACCAGGAAGCCGGCGGTCATTGCCAAGGAAATCCCGCGGTATTTCCCTTTGTGGCTATCTTTCTTCGGCTTCTTTGGCTTTTGCGGCTTTTCTGTATCCGCCTCCGGCACGGGGGCGAGCGCTTCGGAAGGCTCCTGTTCGTCCTGCATGGGCGGTTCCCCATCCGCTGCGTCCTGGCTGGATGTGGACGTTTCCTCCGCAGGGGCCTCCCCCTGCGTGCCGTCCGGTTCGGAGGCGGTTTGCGTTTCTTCTGCGGGTATTTCGGCTGCCGGGGATTCCGGCCCGGCCGGTTCGATTGCTTCCTGCGCCGGTGTGGATTCCTCCTCCGGCGTCAAGGGGTTTTTGTTTTCGTTGTCCATCTGTTTTCCCTCCTTTAGCTCCAACGGCGGCTCTCCAGCTTGCGTGCGGTCAGGAACAGGAAGACCGCCGCCACGCTGAGGAAGAACACGATGCTGGCAATATGAAAGGTACCCGTGGTGAAGGGGGTATACCGGCTGTTGAAGGACAGCCAGTTCAACACCTGGACCACTACCTGGTTGCTGATAATGCTCGTGAGCTGGTCGATCACCACCAACAGGATGGAGATGCCAAAGGTGCCGATGGCGGCCACGATCTGGCTTTGCGTCAGAGAGGAGACAAACGTGCCGATGGCCAGGATTGCGATGCCATACAGGAAGGAGCCGATCACGGTGCCAAGGATCAACACCCAATTGGGCGATGAAAAGAACCCAATGACAATCGCGGGGATCAGGCTTCCCACCAGGATGATGGCATAGATGGTGGCAGAGGCGAAAAATTTGCCCAGGACGATGGAACCAACCCCCACCGGTGCGGTGAGCAGGGCTTGGTCGGTGCGGTTCTTTTGCTCTTCACTGAACACGCGCATGGTCAGGATGGGCAGGAGCATCATGCTCCAAATGAACATATTGCTGTAGACAAATGTGGAGATGTAATAGGTGGAGCCGGACAGCATGACGGAGTAATAATAGAACCCATACAGGGCAAACAGGACTGCCGCCACCACATAGCCGATGGGAGAAGTAAAATATGACCGCATCTCTCTTTTATAGACTGCGCCCATTACGCCCCCTCCTTTCCGTCGAGAATTTCAGAGGGCTGCGCCGTCTCCTGATGGTCATACAGGTCGCTGGTCAGGCGCAGGAACACATCTTCCAATGTGAGGTCGGTGTTCTTCATAGAGAGGATGGGCCAATGGTTCTGCGCAGCCAGCGCAAAGACCGGCCGCCGCAGGTCGGTCCCTTCATTGCCCTCCACAGAGAATTCATAGACGCCGGGTTCTTTTTCGCCATAGGCGTCCACCTCTTTGACACCCCGCAGGGAATGAAGCCCCTGCTTGATGGCCTTTTCCTCGCCCTCCATGCGCAGGAGCAGGCGGTTTTCGTTGGAAAGGCTGTGCGCCAGGCTGTCCGGGGTGCCGTCCGCGACAATCGAACCGCGGTTGATCACGATCACGCGCTCGCACACGGCCTGCACTTCGGACAGGATGTGGGAGCTGAGGATGACCGTGTGCTTGCGGCCCAAGCTCTTGATGAGGTTGCGGATCTCAATGATCTGCTTGGGATCGAGGCCCACGGTCGGTTCGTCCAGGATCAGGACCGGCGGGTTGCCCAGCAGGGCCTGGGCGATGCCCACGCGCTGGCGGTAGCCCTTGGACAGGTTGGCGATCAGGCGGCCATATACGTCGTCGATCTTGACCAGCGAGCAGATCTCCGCAATGTGCTCCTTGCGGGGGAGCTTCACCTTTTTCAGGTCGTACATAAAGTTCAGGTATTCCTTGACGGTCATGTCCGTATACAGAGGGGGGATCTCCGGCAGGTAGCCGATGCGCTTTTTCGCCTCCAACGGGTTTTCCAGGGTATCGAACCCATCGACGGTGATGCTGCCCTCTGTTGGGGAGAGATACCCCGTGATGATGTTCATGGTGGTGGATTTCCCGGCGCCGTTTGGCCCGAGGAATCCGAGGATGGTTCCCTCCTCCAGGGAAAAATGGATATGGTTCAAAGCGAGGTTGGAACCATACCGCTTTGTGAGGTTTTTCACCTCAATCATATGCGTCCCTCCGGTTTCAAAATTTCAGGGAGCGCAATCCGCACAGAAAAGGCTTTTCCCCGCGGAAAAAGTCCGGTGGGCGATTCGATACGCTCCCATATACGTGATTAACAGTTTAGCAATGCAAGGTGATCGTTAGGTGATCGAATTATGAATAAATTGTTATGAAATGGCAAAAAGGCCAAAATCCTTGGCAACGGACCGGCTCCCTTTCCACGGTTTTACAGGCGTTCGTGGTATGGGACACGAAAACCATTTTTCGATTCTTGTCCTTTTGCCGGCGATGGGCTCCAAAAAAAGATTGCATGGGCCGGCGGCCTTTCTTGCAGATTTCAGCAAAAGCTCGTATAATCGTTATGTTCTTCTTTTCAACAGGTTTCGCAAGATCTGTTGAAAAACAAATCCCATCGAATCCATCGCAAAAAATCCGGAGGCGGCCGTTCCGGATCGTTTGCCGTGGGTTCGTTGAATCCAGGTGATCGTATTGTTTTCAAAAAAGGACCTCCGCCGCCTTCTGATCCCTTTGATTATCGAGCAGATCCTGGCTGTCTTAGTCGGCATGGCAGACGTGGTCATGGTTTCCGCGGTGGGGGAGGCGGCTGTCTCCGGCGTATCTTTGGTAGATTCGATCAGCACGCTGATCATCCAGCTTCTGGCGGCGCTTTCCACGGGCGGCGCGGTGGTCTGTTCCCAATACCTTGGGAAAAAAGACGCAAAAAACGCCTCTGTTGCGGCAAACCAGTTGCTGCTCTCCACGTTCTTGCTCTCTGTCTTTATCATGATCGTGGCGCTGGTGGGCAACCGCTCCCTGCTCGCCTTGATCTTCGGAAGCATCGAGGCGGATGTGATGAGCAACGCGCAAACCTATTTCTTTCTCTCTGCGGTTTCCTACCCATTCCTCGCGATATACGATGCCTGCGCGGCGCTGTATCGTTCCATGGGGAATTCCAAAGTGTCGATGAACACCTCCCTGTGCATGAACGCGATCAATGTCGTGGGAAATGCCCTATGTGTATATGGCCTCCACATGGGTGTGGCTGGCGTGGGAATCCCCACGGTCGTCTCACGTGCTACGGCTGGGATCATCATGCTCGTGATTGTGCGCAATCCCGATCATTTGATCCACGTGGATAGGCGCCTGCGCCTCGGGTTTCATCCCCAGATGATCCGCAACATCCTGCGCATTGGCGTCCCGGCTGGAATGGAAAACAGCATGTTTCAGCTCGGGAAAATCCTGGTGCAGAGCCTTGTGTCGTCTTTGGGTACCGCCTCGATTGCGGGATTTGCCGTGGCGAATAACCTGGTCCAATTTGAATACCTGCCCGGCACCGCCATCGGGCTTGGCATGGTAACCGTGATCGGGCAATGCGTCGGCGCGGGGGAACACGCACAGGCCAGGCAATACACAAATTATCTTCTCAAAGTAAACTATGGGATTTTGGCGGTCCTAGCCGTCCTTTTGACCGCCCTCAGCACGCCCCTTGTGGGCATTTACAACCTCTCGCCGGAAGCATCCTCCATCGCGGTGGCGTTGATCGTGGTACACAGCTTTGCCATGATTATTTGGCCGGTTGCCTTTGCCCTTCCCAACGCGCTGCGTGCGGCGTCCGACGTCAAATTCACCATGGTGACCGCTGTCTTTTCCATGTGGGCATTCCGCATCGGGCTGAGCTATGTGCTGGTGCTGGGTTTCCACTTAGGCGTTATGGGCGTCTGGATTGCGATGTTTGCGGATTGGGGATTCCGCGCGGTCCTCTTTTTTATCCGGTACCGCAGCGGGCGGTGGCTCCCGCAGCGCCCTCAAAAACAGGCTGTTGGGCAATAGCGGATTCCCCCACATGCTTGAACCCCTGCCCCTCCTAAAAACAAAGATTGCAGCCCCCGGACAAATCCGTCCGGGGGCTGCTTGTGTAAAAGGAGTTTCAGGAACATCCTTGTCTATGATTTCGTGCGGTCTTTCTGCTTTTACGCATCTGCTTGCCGTTCGCGCCTACAAGCGGGCACATGTGCCATCTTGTTCTTATGGCGTTTCCTTTGCAAGCACTTACGCAATTTTCACGGTGCAGTGTTTGACTGGGGCATTGCCCGGCAGGGTGGTATACACACCGGCGCTCTCGCCCGCTGTGCCGATCGCCCAAACGCGGAAGTAGAAGTCGTTCCCAATGCGGGTGACATACTGCGTCTTGAGCACATCGCCGTTGCCCACCGTAAAGCTCGGGACAAGCGTGTTGCTGTTCATCACCGTCATCTTGAAGCAATAAGCGGTTCCTCTGCGGACCGTAAAGTCCACGGTCGTGTCGGAGACCACATACGGCGCGAGGGCATTGCCATTCGCCGCAACGATGCCGGCCGGCCCATAGAGGTTCCAGTTGTAGGAGGAAGAGCTGCCGGAGGTCTTCTGGGTCTCCGTCTTCTTCTCCAGCGTGTCCAGCGCATTGGAAAGCGCGGTGTACGCCTCGTCGATGACCGCCTGTTCCGGCGTGGTCATAGCCAACACTTCTTCTGCACGGGCCAACGCATCGCGGAAGGTCTTGAAGTCGTCATTGTCGAGGTCGAGGTACTTATCGAGGTTGGCCTCAATTTCGTGCGCCTCATCGACCAGCATCTGCAAGCCGCTGAGGTCGCCCGCAAAGGCAAGGCCATCGATCGCGTCGATCAGGGCGTCGTAAGCATCCTGAACATCCTGTTCCAGTGCGTCCGGGTCGTCATAGACTTCCTGTGCCTGCTCGCGCGCCTCTGTGAAGGCATCCCAGGAGCTCTCCGTATAGCCGCCCTCCTGGATCAGGTTCGCCTGATCGAGCAGCTCGCCCAGGAGCGTTTTGTCGCCCGCTTCAAAGGACAGCAGCTGCAGGGCATCGAGCAACTCGCTCCAAGCGCCGTTGATTTCGGCCTGGACGGCGGTCTTATCCGCTTCTACAGCGACAGCCGCGTCGTACGCCTTCTGGATCGCCTTCTGGACGCTCGGGACAGCTGCCTCAAACTCTTCGCCCGCCATCAATTCTTCTGCAATCGTGATGGACTGGCGCAGGACCTGCTTGTCGACCACGACAAAGGAAATGGTGACGGTCTTGCCGGTATAACCCATGGTCCCTTCGCAGACATACGCCGCGGTATCGGTCGTATCGTCAAACAGGACCTCTTCCCCGTCCACGGTGATGGCTGCAAATTCGCGGCCGTCCACACGCGGTACGAACCGGAATGCGTACGCATCGCCCGGGAACAGTTCTTCCGTATAGGTGCCCGTCAGGTTCGCCAGGATCGCGTCGCTGTCATCCAGCTGCGCGTTGGTGGTGAACTTCACGGTAAGGGTGTGCGCGGTGGGCTCGATTTCTCCCATGGCCACTTTCAGAGCGGTGTCCGCTGCATCGACGGATTCCTGCGTGCTTTCGCCGTTGAGCTCCGCCTTTGCCGCTGTGAGCGCTTCCTGAATGGCTGCCCACTCGTCCTCGGTGAAGTCGTCCTGCGAGAGGCCTTCCGCTGTCGCGACCGCCTCATACAGGGATACGCGGTTCGGCTCTGCATACGCATCGCCCTTTTCCATGATCTCCATGATGGTCGGGATGTTCTCCGCATTCCAAGAGACCTTGACGGCCGTTACATTTGTATAGGCCGAGACATCGAATTTCGCCGGATTTTCATTGAGTTCACCGACCTTGACCCATTCGCCGTCGGTCTGAATCTCAACAGCCGGTTTCTCCGCTTCGGATTCCGTCCCCTGGAACAGGACGGTGATCTCATCGACCTTCTGCCCATGGATCAGCTGATACTCCACATAACCCGCATCGGTCGCGGTAAAGGTGGTGGAAACCGTGCGGTCGCATACAACGCCTGCATCCTGGCCGTCGTTGGTGACAGCGACCGGGATCGCGCCGCCGAGTTCTTCGCCCTTATTGACTTCGAACTCAAAGAGCTGCAGCCACTGGGAGCTGTCCTGGGTCAGGCGCATACGCACATACTTGGCCGGCTGTCCGTTGCCGTTGCAGGTGTACGTATAGGAGCTGCCTTCCGCCACCAGGTCGGCCGCTGTGAAGGAACCGATCTCGGTCCATTCGAGGTTGTCCGCGGAAATCTCAACAACGGCTCCCGCCGCGCGGTCCCCGCTTCCAAAGACCAGCTTCACTTCGTTGGTATTGATGATGTCGGTGTATTCCATCGTGACCGTCTGGCCCACGCCCTGTGCGCCGTTGGTCCACATCTTGGTGTCATAGTTGCCGTCGGTCAAGTTGCTCAGCGGGTAGTTTGCCGGCTGATACAGCTCTACGCTGCAGGAGGCGCCCACAAACTCTGCGATGGGCCGCAGGCTCCAGGTCAGCGTATCTGCGCCGAGGGCGATTGCTTCGCTGGTGTTGTTCTTGACGCGGACAAACGCCGCTTCCGGCACCTCTTCGCCGGCATAGGCGGTCCAGGTCTTCCCATCCATGGAGGATTCGAGCGTCAAGCCCTCGGCCGCCGGATCGGCAAACCCGGTCAGGGTGCGGATCTTGTTGAAGATCACGCCGACGTATTCATTGCTCTGGAGGACAACACCTTCCAGGCCGGAAACCGTAACAGAGCTGCCTGCATCCGCGACGGCGAAGTCCGCCTCCGGAATGTTGGTGAATAGCTGCGGCACGGTCGCCACCGGCTCTACGTCGGAGATCTTATTCGTCGCCAGTTCAAAGACCGTGTTGACAAACGGTTTCATATAGGTCTTCGAAGGATCCGCCTGGTAATCCGCATAGCTATAGTCGGTGCCGGCGCCTTCCATTGCATGGACCACATAGCGCGGGTTTCTGCTGTTGGAAAGCTCGTTGTTCTTGATCTCGCTGGCGGCATTGTAAGCTGCCCAAGCGGCGTCTTCGTCGTCCGTCAAAAGGATGGTCAGGCTGTTTTCAATCACGGTCGCCATATCGGAGAGCTTGTTGAGGTTGCCCTCAAGGTCCGTATACAGGCGCTCATATTCCGCATTGCCGCAGTCCTGCATGAGGCGGATGGTGGCAATCGCTTCGTTGAGCTCGTGGAAGACGTCTTTCATCTTTGTCGCCGTGGTCATATCGCCCAGCGGATATTCTGCCTGGAACTTCGTGTAGAGCTCCTGCATATCCTTGGACTCCGGCGTGGTGACGATGTTCTTTGCAACGATCTTGTATGCCGCCGCGAGCTCCTCGCGGGAAACATCGCCGATTCCCTCTTCGATCAGATACGGGAAGGAATCCCCCCAGCTCTGCTGGGAATCAAAGTTCGCGGTGTTCCAAGCAAAGTCCGCCACGCCGAAGAAGGCGATGCGGGAGGCTTCCGCCTGGTTCATCGGGTTGGACAGGACGCCCACGCACTCCGTGGTGTCGGTGCCGACGGTGAAGTTGGCGTCGATGCGGTCGGTAAAGAGCTGTGCGTCCGCATAGTCGTTTACCGGGTAGTTCCACCAGATGCACGGCTTGCGGCCGGTGCGGGTGGCAAAGTTTTCGCAGGAGCTGTTGTTGATCGGGCCGCACACGGCGTCGCCGGTGAAGCAGATCACAACGTCCTCATGCACGTTGGACTGTTTGAACGCCTCCATGCACTGGTTCTGCATATCCGCATAGCCCAGGCCGTAGGTGTACCACGTCGGCGTGTAGAACAGCGGCTTGACCTTATCCTCTTCCGCCGCGTCCGGGGTGTTGTAGGTTTCATACAGACGCCGCTGGACCTGGTCGATCAGGTACGGCTGCGTGTATCTCTGCTGCAAGCCCTCGCCGATGGTGATGTCGTCCATGAAGATACCGAACTCGCGCACGCCGAGCTCATACAGGCTGTTGAACTTCGGCATCAGGCGGTTGGTGATCTCCTGGTCAACCGTGGCGTTGCTGCTCATGTCGAGCCTTCTCTGCATGGCGGGATGCGCCACCCAGACAAAGTCGATGTTGCACTTCTTGGACTCCTCCGCCAGGGCGCGGATGTCGTCCTGCGTCAAAACGCCGCGCTTGCGCTCGTCCTCGGTGACGGACGTGGGATATTCCTCGTCCCACAGGCCCAGATGGTACGGGTCGCCCTTCGGTCCATAGACGAAGATGTTCATCTTGTACTTCTTGGCGAATTCAAACCAGTCGAGGCGGGCCTCCACGGTCCACGGATAGCCATAGAACCCTTCGACCATGCCGCGGTACTGCTTATTCGCATAGTCCTCAAACAGGACGGTGGTATATTTGCCGTTCATGGACTGGGGAAGCACCTGCTCCAAAGTGGCGATGGAGTAGAATGCCGCGTCGTCGTCCTTGCCCAACAGCAGGATGTTGTTCGCAGCGTCCAACTGGACAATTTCCATGTCGAACTTGTCCTCGCCCTCGGTGAACACGTCGCGCGGGACATTGTTGGCAGTCGCGTAGTTGTCCGCCGCTTCCCCGGAGCCGTTGATGCCGATGTACAGGTTGGTTGCGCCCTCAACAGCCGCATCGCTGTAGCTGTAGGTCAGGCCAGCCTCGGAGAGGACCTCTTCCAAGCGCGCCTTCGTAACCTCACTGATGCCGGACTCCATGATGACGTTGACCGCTTCGGAGATGGTCATGTTCTCTTCGCCCAGCGTCATCTTCTGCGGGAGCGGATACACCTGGTATTCCACCTGGCGCTCCGCTTCGCTGCGCACATTGGCCGTGTAGGGGACCTCTTTGGAGCACGTGCCAAAGGCGACGGTCGCCGTCAGGGTGACGTCGGTGCTCTCTTCCGGCGCGGTCACGGTGACTGCCCCGGTCTCGGCGTCGATGGCAAGCAGGTCGCTGTCACAGGTCCAGGAAATCTTCACGCCTTCGTCGGTTCCAACCGGAAGGGTGAAGTCGTGGTTTACGATCGCCGGTACAGAAATCCCTGCAATGGCGTCGTCCACCATTTCCTCATCGGTAAAGTTGTAGATTTCAAACTCATAGATCGAAACGCCGTCCCAAGTATCGGCCGGCGCCTGGGTGCAATACAGCCGGACATAGCGGCCCGTCACGGGGGTGTCCAGGGTGATGACTTCATTCCTGCCCTGGCCGGTCGTCGTGGAATAGACGTCCGTGTAGGCGCTATCGTCGTCCGAAACCTGGATCTGATAGCCGGAAGCATACGCTGCTTCCCAGAAAATCTTGAACTGGCGGAAGGTCATGGTCTCGCCCAGATCGACCTTCAGCCATCTCGGCGGGTTGGCGCGGATTCCGTCATGGGACCAGCGGGTTCCCATATCGCCGTCCGTGGCGTTTTGGGGATAAAAACTTGTGCTGGCTTCTGTACCGCTGGCGGTTGTCGTCTTGTTCAACGCCAAGTTCGCGCCGTTGGCCGGTTGCTCCTCGGTTGCTGCAAACGCGAGGGAACTCAGGCTGCTCAAAATCAAGGCAAACGCCAGAAGCATCGATAACAGCCTGCTGCCGCTCTTTTTCATTCGTACATCTCCTTCTTTCCAAACTGTTTTCATGGATTTTTCCTATAGGACTGTTTCTGCACCCCTCCTTTTTTGCAAAAAATTTTGTTCACAGAATATAATGCATTTATATTATATTTTTATTTCGTTTTAAAGTCAATTTTTTATGAATGTTGCATGAAGCTCTATCATGTCAAAACTTTGGGAATTATCTCCACTGCGCTTTTTATGAGGAATTCAAAAATTGGGTTTAAATTTCTTAGGTTCTTATTCAAAAGTAACTGATTTTACCTTTGAATGATGATTCTTCAGAAAACATTTGCATCTTAAAAAGAGCATAAATATGCAATATATTCTCAAAAAAGAGTATATTTATACTAACCATAAAACGCTAAATCTGTAATTGTGCAAAAAAAATCCATTATTTGTCTATTATAACCGGACGTAACATCTCCTTCGCGGACCTCCGGTCGGGACGCAGGCACACAGTGCCTTTCGCGGACGCACGGCGTCTTTCGCACCTACGGCGGACGCACGGCGTCTTTCGCGCCTACGGCGGACGCACGGCGTCTTTCGCACCTACGGCGGACGCACGGCGTCTTTTCGCGCCTACGGCGGACGCACGGCGTCTTTTCGCGCCTACGGCGGACGCACGGCGTCTTTTCGCGCCTACGGCGGACGCACGGCGTCTTTCGCGCCTACGGCGTTCCCTAAGAAGGCAAACCGCAAAGAGTTTGCTTTCCGCTCCACAGGGGAAGCTCTACGCAAGCGAGCGAGTCGCTTTATAAAAAGCAAGAAGGGGGAAATCCACGGTTCCCGCACAGCCGGTTGAAAATAGCGGTGGAAAACACAAAAGGGCCCAGCCTCGGGAAAACTCCCGGGCTGGGCCCTCGTTGGTTATGGGGAAGATGCCTTCCTTTTCCTTTTAAATTAGCCGATTGTCACTGCACAGTGCTTGACAGGACGTGCAACGTCTTACGCGCCTACGGCGTCCGTCTACGAAAGCACTTAGCCAATCGTCACCGCACAGTGTTTAACTGGGGCATTGCCCGGCAGGGTCGTATAAACGCCCGTGCTCTGGCCCGGCGTGCCGATGGCATAGACTCTGTAATAGTAGTCGTTGCCGACCTTCGCCACGAACTGGGTCTTCAGCACATCGCCGTTGCCGACCGTGAAGCTCGGCGTCAGGTTGTTGCCGTTGACCACCGTCATCTTGAAGCAGTATGCGCTGCCTCTCTTCAACGTGAAGTTGACCGTCGTGTCGCTGCGCACGCTGGCGTTCACAACGTTCTGGCCTGCGGCCACAACGCCTGCTGCGCCGTATGCGTTGCCGATGTTGGCGGACGTGCTGCCGGAACCCTTATTGTTGCTGGTGTTCCGGTCTGCCAGCACGAGGTTTTCCTTCGCTTCCTTGGCGCTGTAGTAGACCGCTGCATACTCCTCACCGGTTGCATTGGCGTCTTCCACCGTTGCACGGAGCAGGTTGATCTGCGCCTGCATCACCGCCGCACTGGACGCGGTGTACTTGGTGAGATCGAGCTGTTCCAGCTCGGAAAGCAGTTCGAGAAGCTCTTCCTTGCTTGGGATCTTACGCAGGTCCGCGAGCACCTTCGCAAGCGCTTCTGCCGCTGCGTCGACCTCTGCCTGGGTGGCGGATGCGTCGTCCATCACAGCCTGGGCCGCGTCAATAGCATTGCGCAGGGTTTCTTCGCTGCCCTCGACATATTTGTCGATCTCTTCCATCACCAGGTTTGCCTGTGTCAAAACGGCGTTCAAGCTGCTCTTATCCGCTGTGCGGCTCAAAGCGAGCATAGCGTCATAGAGATCCTGCCATGCCTTTTCCACATCGACCGCCAGGGCGTCGTTGCCGTCGTCATAGACGTCCTTCGCCGCATCCAGGGCCGCCTGGAAGGCTTCCACCGTCTCGCTGGTGAATTCATCGGTGTCGATGCTCTCCGCCAGATCGATCAAGTAGCCCAGCTCGGTCAAATCGCCCTTTTCGAACGACAGATAGTGCAGGGCGTCGAGCAGATCCGACCAGGCCTCGTTGACCTCTGCCTGGGTAGCGGATGTATCGTCATAGACCTCTTTCGCGTTCTCCAGGGCCCGATCGACCGCCTTCTGAACGCTCTCGACTGCATTTGCATATTCGTCGCCGCCGACCAGCTCTTCTGCAATGGAGATGGTCTGCGCCAATACGGACTTGTTTACAATGTCAAAGGTAAAGGACAGGTTGGAATTTTCATCCGGCACCGTGTACGTATAGGTCACGCTGTCCGAAGTGAAGTCCACCGGCTCCCCGTTCACATACGCGCCCACAAAGGTGCTTCCCTCGCGGGACGGCGTAAAGGTAAAGGTGACCGGCGTACCCGCCTCAATCTTGGCCGCATAGATGCCGGCAGCATCCACAATGGGTTCTACGTCGCTGGTAACCGCAAGGTCCACACCGGCGCTGTAGCCCACCGTCAGCATACGGGACTGGCGGGCAAATTCCGCGACAACGGTGACGTCCTCATTCGGCATCACAAAGCGGTTGTTCTCAATCGGGACAAGTTCGCCGTCCGCTGTGCGGTATGCCAGCGAAACCAGATGGTAATTCGGGTCCGGCTCGACAAACACGTCCACCGTCTCCCCTGCGTTTGCACTGCTGCGGGTGAGCTTGACCGAACCGCCTTCCGCTTCTTCCGCTGCAATGCTGTAAACCTCGTTCAGCATGATCGCTGTAATGCTGAAGTTGCCATACCGTTCTCTGGTTACAGACCGGTTGTAAATGCGCACATTTACATCCTCTGCGGAACGATATGTGAGCGTAAACATTCCGTATTCCGTCGGCTCGAGGACTTCATACGCATAGGAAGCCGTCTTATCGCCGGAGGTCATTTCCACGACCATATCGGAGTGCCAGTTGCCGATGGTGATCTTCGCCTCGTGGCGGTTTTCGCCGCCCGGCAACGTAAAGCTGACGCCGTTATCCACGTCTTCCACAACCACATAGGGCTTCTGGTTCTCCATGCTCGCGGTCGGCGTGCCGTCCGTGAAGGAATACACGGTGTCGTATTCGCTGTTGTTCACGCGGTGCGGGGCCTTTTCGGTATCAAAGATGGTGAAATCCTTGATGGAAGGCTCCACATTCTTGCGCTCATAGGCCGCTTCGCCGTCCACGCTGTTGAACAGCATCCAATCCTTGCCGCCCTCTTCCGTCAGGTTGATGGAATCCGGGAGCGTATTGGTAAAGCGGATGTTGAAATCATTGTCAATGACCTCGGGCTCGTCCGGCTCCGGAGGCTGCTCGCCCGTGTCGGCCAAGGTAACGGCGCCCAGCGCAATGCTGCCGCCGACATCGATGGAAGCGAGGGACTCGTTCATGACCATCCGGACTTCCACGGTGCTCTCCGGATCTTCCGCCCAGTAGTCGATCCCGATCTTCTGGACATCCCATCCGCTCGAATTGCCGTACGTTGTAGCGTAGCGCACCTGCCCGTCGATGAGCAGCTGCACTTCGCAGATGGCACTCCAGGAACCTGCATAGATGTTCACATGCTGCACCGTGCCGGCCGTCGGCAGGTTAAAGGCAAAGCCAGCCTGTCTTTCCGGGCCGCGGCAGGTGATCGCCCACTGATTCTTCGGCTGGGTGCCTTCGGCCGCATCGCTGGCGGTAAAGCTCAGCTGCATATCCTTGGCGACGTCCACCGCGTAAGGCGTGTCGTCGGACACCAGGCGGTGGAAATTCGTGATAACCGTTTCGGTATTCTTCTTGGCGTAGTCATCGGCATACTTTGTCGGGAACTGCGCCCAATCGGTTGTGCCCTCTGCGGTGAGGTCAACGGTCGTGCCGGAGGCATTTTCCGTTGTCCCAACTGCGTAATCGTTGGACGGTTCCGGGATCTCCCCGTCGGTCTCCGCCAGCGTTACAGCCGGGAGGCCGACGCTGCCGCCAGGGCCGCCCGTGTTGGACGTGACAAGGATCTGGCGGACGAGGAGCTCGTCGCTCGGGTCCATCAGCTTATAATCAAGGCTGATCTTGCGCACATCCCAACCGTCGCTTCCACCATAGGTGGCCGTGTACATCACGCTGCCGTTCACCAGGACTTCCACGCGCGTGGTGGCGTTCCAGGAGGAAACATACAGGTTCGCGTGCTGCATCTTATCGCTGTAAGGGAGGTTAAACTCAAAGCCCGCTTTGCCCTCTTCACCGCGGGAGGTGATGCAGGTCTGGCTGGTCGGCTGCGTATCCTTTGCGTCGGTAGCCGTGTAGTACAAAGGCATATCGACGGCGTGGTCAATCCCGCCTTCCACCAGACGGCGCAGGCCGGAGATGGTGTTTTCGGTATCCTTTCTTGCGTAGACATCCACATCGTCTGCGTTGAACTGCGCCCAGTCCTTGGTGCCCTCTGCGGTAAGGTCGATGGTGGCGCCCATCGCGGAGGTCATCATGCCGGATACATACGGCTTTTCGTCGTATGCCAGGGACAGGACGGTCACATTCTCAACGATCTTTACAGTCTCGCCCTCATACGTGGCCAGAATCGTCAGCTCGCCGCTTTGATCCGGCTGCGGCTGGGTGGGGCACACCACAGAACCGTTGTCCATCAGGCCGGTGTCCTGGCCGTTCATGGTGCTGGTAAAGGTAAATGTGGTGCCGTAGATGGGGCCGGTGACGTCGAAGTTCAGGGATCTGTACAAAGCGTCAAATCCGGTGTTGCCATTCAAAATGGTGTCACGGGCGGCCTCGTAGTCGGCATAAGCGCGCTCACGTGCGGAGCGCGGCGACTCTTCGGGGACTTCGCTGACGACGTCGCTCAGGGCGCCTTCCACGCCGTCCTTCACGCCGGAAACCGCCACATAGTAGCGCTTATAGTTGTCCAATCCCTCGATCACATAGGGGAGGGTATCGGCCGTACGCACGTCGGACAGGTCTGCACGGTCTTCGCCGACATAGATCTTGTAGCTGTCGAACGCATCCGTGTTATCCGCCGAAACGGTGATGGTCTGGTTGCCAGCCGCGAGGGAAACATTCTCCACATCTGCCGGCAGCGGCTCGCCGCCGTCTTCGAGGATGATTCCCTTGATGGAGACGGAACCCGATCCCTTGGAGGCGCGCTCCGCCTCATACTGCACCAGCAGATGGCGGTCTTCGTCGCCGCCCGCGCGGTACGGGATCTCCACCACATAGGTGCTCTCTTCTTCACCGCCATACAGCGTGCGGCTTACACGCGGGGAGCTGGCGTCGGACAGGGCGGCCGTCAGGGTGGCGGTCGTATTCTGCACGCCTACGATCAGCTTCACGGTCTTGCTCTCATTGGTCGCCGGGACCGTAAACATAAAGCCTTCCTCGCCGAGCGAATAGGCGCCCTTGGTCAGGCTCTGCGCGCCGGAGAAGCCGAGGGCTTCCATCTCTGCGCTGGTGGAGAGTTCCACCGGGCTTTGGCTGCTGTCCGCACGGAAGCCAACCGTGTTGACATTTGTAATCAGACCAGCCTTCTTGCCGGCCTGATACTGGAGGCCGTCATCGATGGATTCGTCGGTCTCGGTGCTGAAAACGACATAATCCGCTGCGTTGGCGTCGAGCGCTTCTTTCGTCAAGGAAGCGTCGTCCGCCTGGAACGGATGCGCGGCCGCGCTCAAATACGGCTCTGCCTCATCCTCCACGCCGTCGATGTGGTAGTTGGTGGTGCCCGCCGGGACATCCAACGTGACCTCTACGTCGCCGTTGAGCACGTGCAGGGTGACCGGTTCAGTCGCTGTAACGGTGATATCCGCCGGGGATTCCGACCCGGTGCGCTCCTCCATGGAGAGGGAAACGCGGACGGGCTGCCCGTCGTGGCACATATACAGATTGCTGATACCATTTTCCTCGGTCAAACGGAGATCCCAATTCACCGTGTTTTCCGGGGCGTTCAGATCGATGCCCAGGATGTCCTCGATGATGACGCCGATGGCCAGCGCGCCCGTCCAACCGACAAAGTTGCTGCGGGCGGGGTCGCCCTGGCGGGTATATTCGCTGGAATAGTTCTCCCAGAACGTAGCGCTGCCGATCACGGAATCGGTCTTGCCCGCCTGGTAGACGTCCGAGAGGGCCTCCAGATGGCGGAGCGCCTCCCCAAAGGCCAGCTCACGGTAGCCGTAATACTCCAGGCCCTTGATGTACTGGAACGAAGACGGCGCCCAAACCGCACCGTTCCAATATTTGCCGGTGGGATAGAAGGACGGCCAGTCATAGGTAACTGTGGACAGGCCCTGCGGACGGAACATCTTTTCGGAGTTCAACGCATAGTTCCGGACCATCGCGTCGGCGCGTTCCGGCGTCGCCACGTGTGCGGACAGCGCCCACAGGCCGGTCGGGGTAGGCACGTTCGTGAACTGCTGGTCTTTATCCAGGTTGAAATAGAACTGCCCTTCTTCGGACCAGAGCTTTTCGTTGATCAGGGCCGTGAGGTCCTCATACTCCTTCTGGAAGCGCTCCTCCGTCTCTGTATCGCCGATCTCATGGGCGATCTTGGCGATGTAGTAGGCGGACTGCGCCTGCTGGATGCTCAGGTCGTTGTACGTCTGTTCCTTTGAACCATAGTCTTGGTTCGGCGTGTTGTCAAAGCCGTTGGCCAGGCCGGTGGTCTTGCCATACAGCCCGTTGTCCATCAAGCGCGTGCGCTTGATAAAATCGAAGTGGGAGACAATGCGCTCCAAGACGGTCTTCCCATCGATCACCTTGGTAAAGCGCGATTTATCCCCATGCACCTGATACTGCTGCCATTCGGCCCAGGCAAACAGGGGCGGGTTGACGGAAAGCGGATCGTCGTATCCGCCATTGTAGCTGGCATTCTCGCCCGTGATCTCGCTGATCTCACGCGCGATGAAGCCGTCGTCCGGCTGGCCGGGATTATCGACCTGCCAATAGTAGAAATTGTCCATTGCTTGCAGAGTGGGGAACTGATGGATGCCGTATTTGTCAAACATCATCATCAGCAGCGTATCCCACACAAAGATCATATCGCTGAACGCTTCGTCCACATAGTAGGGCTCCTCCGGGTTGAGGACTGCTCTTGCTTTGCGGATGTTGCTCTTGTGGGATTCCCAGGCTGCATCGTAAAGCTCTTCCCATTCCGAGTGCTCGGCAAAATGCACCTTCGGGAGATCGGCCATATCGATCTCATACCCGCCGGCTACAATTTCCGGTTCCCGGGCCGCGCCCATAGCTGTCCCAAACGGGATCGACGTCAGCAGGATCGCTGCGGACAGGCAAAGTGCGAGTACCTTTTTTAGTTTTTTCATCTTCTCCTCCTTGATTATTAGGATGGTTTTCCCCATCCCAACCTTTCCTTCTGTGTTGCCTCTGATACCGCCCCTCCTTTCTCCACGGGCAACTACCGTCCCAAAAAGTTTACCTTTTTGAGTGAATCATTAAAGCGTACTTTTAATTATTCGCAATAATACATTACAATGATAGCGAATCACAAAAAGAGGGTCAACAGAAAAACTGGACAAAATTTTAAGGTTATTTTGTACATACCATCCTATAGTTCGTTTGAAATCATTATAATTTATAACAAAATACCGAAATAAACTCTATTGAATAAATGATTCCAAATCCCAAAGAAAAGCAGTCATTTTTACAGACCTCCGGTCAGGACGCAGGCACGCAGTGCCTCTCGCGGACGCGCAGCGTCTTTCGCGGGCACACTGTGCCTCTCGCGCCTACGGCGGACGCACGGCGTCTTTTCGCGCCTACGGCGGGCACACAGTGCCTTTCGCGCCTACGGCGGGCACACAGTGCCTTTCGCGCCTACGGCGGGCACACAGTGCCTTTCGCGCCTACGGCGGGCACACAGTGCCTTTCGCGCCTACGGCGGGCACACAGTGCCTTTCGCGCCTACGGCGGGCACACAGTGCCTTTCGCGCCTACGGCGGGCACACAGTGCCTCTCGCGCCTACGGCGTCCCCTAAGGAAGCAAACTGCGAAGAGTTTGCTTTCCGCTCCATATGGGAAGGCCCTACAGAAGCAAGAAAAACCACCTAAAGACCGGAAGCCATCCTTCCGCATCAGCTTTGAAAAAGAAAAGCATTGAATGATAAAAAAGGCCCCAACCCTGGGAACTCTCCCGGGGTTGAGGCCTCGTTGCTTAGAGGGAAGCTGCCTTCCCTTTTTGTTTTTTATTTCCGATTAGCCGACGCACAGCGTCTTTCACGCCTACGGCGGGCACGCAGTGCCTTTTCGCGGACCTCCGGTCAGGACACGCCTACGGCGGTAACCACGGAAGCAAACCGGAATCGGTTTGTTTTGTGCTTCACGTAGGAAGTCCTACGAAAGCTCTTACGCAATCGTCACGGCACCATGCTTGACGGGACGTGCAACGTCTTACGCGGACGCGCAGCGTCTTTCGCGCCTACGGCGGCAACCACGGAAGCAAACCGCAATGATGGCGTGTTCCGCTCCACAGGGGAAATCCTACGGAAGCAATCAGCCAATCGTCACTGCGCAGTGTTTGACTGGGGCCTTGCCCGGCAGGGTCGTGTAAACGCCCGTGCTCTGGCCCGGCGTGCCGATCGCATACACTCTGTAATAGTAGTCATTGCCGATCTTTGCAACATACTGGGTCTTCAGCACATCGCCATTGCCGACGGTAAAGCCCGGCGTCATGGCGTTGCCGTTGACTACCGTCATCTTGAAGCAGTATGCGCTGCCTCTCTTCAGATTGAAGTTGACCGTCGTGTCGGAAACCACATAGGCATTCGCCGCCACGCTCTGGCTTGCAGATACAACGCCCGCTGCGCCGTATGCGTTGCCGATGTTCGCAGACGTGCTGCCCTTCGAACTCGTGGAGGTGCTCTTCTCGACCAGGCCGTCGATGCTGTTCTCCAGCGCCTCGACTGCGTCCGCAACCTCTTCCTCGGTCGCTTCTGCGTCGTTCAGAACCGCCTTCGCGGTGCTCAATGCGGCCTTCATCGTTGCCACGCTCTTTGCCGTGTACTTATTGGTATTGATTGCCTCGGCTTCCCCGATCAATGCTTCCAGCGCATCTTTATCCGGGATCAGGCGCAGGGCGGAGATCGCCGCTGCCAAATCTTCTGCTGCGGTATCCACCGCATCCTGCGTTGCGTTTTCATTTGCCAGGACAGTTTTTGCCTCTTCCAGAGAGGTCTCGAATGCGGTCCATGCCTCGTTCTGGATGTACTGATCCGCATTTGCAACAATGCTGTCGCCCTTGGTGACCAGCGCTTCCAGCTCGGTGACGTCTGCGCGGTAGACCAAGCCATAGATGGCGTCATACAGCGCATCCACCGCTGCGGTGATGTCCGCTTCCAGGACTT
>NZ_JADNJD010000014.1:0-98992 GCF_015554745.1 Anaeromassilibacillus sp. 1001302B_160321_C8
ATTGCGGCGCAGAGGAGTTTTGCAAAGCACGGCGTCTTGCAGGAAGGCAAGCGCTTTAAGGCGGCAAAGGAATCCAACGAGAGCATGCACACCAAGACGCCGAGCATGAAGGAATTGATGCAGAACCTGTCCGGTGGTAACCAGCAGAAGGTTCTGATTGCGCGGTGGCTCTTGACGCATCCGGATATCCTGATCCTGGATGAACCGACGCGCGGCATCGACGTCGGTGCGAAATACGAGATCTACACGATCATGCATGACCTGATCAAGGAAGGCAAGTCGATCATCATGATCTCCTCTGAGATGCCGGAATTGCTGGGCATGGCGGACCGCGTAATGGTCATGTGCGAAGGCCGTGTGACGGGCTTCCTGGACCGCGAAGAGGCGGACTCCGTTTCGGTTATGCGTCTGGCTACCAAGTTTATGTAAAGAAACCGGCGGCCGGCATGGCACGGTTTTGGATTTCCGAATCCGCCATATATCTGTTGGTTTCGTCGCGCGAAACGCAGATGTATAATAAAAGAAAGTGAGGTAAATGGGTATGCAAGGAGAAAAGACAGTCCCTCGCAAACAGTATGCAGTGGCCTTCGTCATTGTAGGCGTAGTACTTGCGATCCTGGGAGTCATTTTCAATTTTGCATTGGATGCAAGCAAGACCTTTGACTTGCCGTGGTTCGTCCTTGGCATTGGCGTAATCGCAATTGTATATGGTATCGTACAAATGACAAGAGGGCAGCGCCTTCATCCGGAAGTATCTTTTTCTGCTAGATCGGCAAAGAATTTCTTGACGAATAACGCCATTATGCTGGCATTGCTGGCACTGGTTGTTGTTATCTGCTTCATTGAGCCCCGTTTCATGCAGATTCAGGTTCTCTTGGACATCTTGACGCAGTCCTCCACGAGAATGATTATTGCATTGGGCATCTGCTTCACCCTGTTGATTGCAGGTACCGACCTGTCCGCAGGCCGTATGGTCGGCTTGGCGGCAGTTGTTTCCACCTCCATGTTGCAGACGGCTACCTATGCGAACCGGTTCTATCCGGATCTTCCGCAGCTGCCGGTATTCCTGCCGATTATTGTGGCAATCATCGCCTGCATGCTGTTTGGTACTTTGAACGGGTTCCTGGTGGCAAAGTATGACATGCACCCCTTCATCGCAACTTTGGCTGTCCAGGTTATGATCTACGGTGCATGTTCCCTGTATTTCGATATGCCTCCGAACAGCTCCCAGCCGATCGGCGGTATCCGTCCGGACTTCTCCGCAATCGGCCAGACCAAGCTGTTTGGTAGAATTTCTGTTTTGGTTCCGATCGCCGTTGTGTTCACCATTGCTATCTGGTTCGTATTGAATAAGACGGTCTTTGGTAAGAACGTTTATGCAATCGGCGGCAACCGTGAAGCAGCTGTTGTTTCCGGTGTTAACGTATTCAAGACCATCATGGGCATCTTCATCCTCGCTTCCTTCATGTATGGTGTTGGCGGCGTTCTGGAAGCAGCTAGAACGGCTGGTGCAACGAACAACTACGGCGACGGCTACGAGCTCGACGCAATCGCAGCTTGCGTGGTCGGCGGTGTGTCGTTGAACGGCGGTATCGGTACCGTTGGCGGCATCATCAGCGGCGTGTTGATCTTCACCGTTATCCAGTATGGCTTGCAGTTCATCGGCGTCAGCCCGATGTGGCAGCAGGTGATCAAGGGCATCATCATCGCCATCGCTGTTGCAATCGACCTGTCCAAGTACAGAAGAAAGTAATTTATATTACGAAAATTCAAGCCTGTTCCGGCTTTGCCGGAACAGGCTTTTTGTTTTATGGTTGGCATTTTGGGGGGCCCTTGAAAGTGGATTTGCATGCATTTCCCATATGGAACGGGCCTTATAGCGGGAGGAAAAGCCGGGAGGCGGTCCGCAGTTCCTATATGGCCGGGCAAAAGAGGGGATATGGGCAAAACTTTGTACAGCTGTAAGAAGGGACATGGGGTTATACCGCGGGCTCCAGAGGGCATTTGGCAAAAAATAATGGCTTTAGGGGAGGAAATTTTCCAAATTTGAAGCAGAATGGCAAAGAATCTGTTAAAATAAAGGAATACAATTTTTGTTTATAAGCCAAGTGGCCGTTCCAAAGGGATATCCTATGGAAGTGAATTTCAAAGTGCCTGCCCATGCGGCAATGATGGCAGGAGTGCTGATGAAACGGAAAGTATTGCGTAATTTGTGTAAGAATGGTACAATAAATTTAAACACCGATCAAATAGATGGAAAAATTGCCGTTTTTTAAGCAAAATTTGCGAAATGCTACAGGAAAGACCGCTGGTTGAAAATCAATAAAGGAGTTTCCTATGGGACAATATCGTGTAATTGTGGTGGATGATGAGGAGGAGATTCGTGAAGGAATCATCCGCAAGATCGATTGGAATGCTTTGGGATATGAAGTAGTCGGCAGTGCGGAAAATGGTGTGGAAGCGTTGGAATTGGCCGAGCATCTGCACCCGGATGTGATTATGACCGATATCAAGATGTCGTTTATGGATGGCTTGCAGCTGTGCGAGCATATTGCAGAAAAGATGCCTTCTGTAAAAATGATTATTTTTTCTGGGTTTGATGATTTCGAATATGCACAGAAGGCCATCAAATTGAATGTTACAGAGTATCTGCTCAAGCCGGTCAATGCACAGGAGCTTACGCAGACGCTCAAAAAGTTGAAAAGCCAGCTCGATCAAGAGCTTGCGGACCAACGCGATATTGAAAAATTGCGGCGCAATTATGAGGAAAGCCTGCCCGTTTTGCGGGAGCAATTCCTGGTCGGCCTGCTGGAAGGGCGTGTACCCCGGCAGCGGGTACAGGCACAGGCGGGGATGTTCCAACTGAAATTGGATGCGAAATATTGGGCGGTTGCGCTGGTCCACGCCGAGGGCGGCACATCCCAAGCATTGGACAATGTTGGCCCGCTGCGCAGCGCACAAGAGTTGGTCCCGCTTTCCGTGGCAAAGACCGTGGAGGAAATGTTGGGGCGTTTCTGCCATTTTACCAGTTTCCTTTATATGGATAACGTGGTTATCCTAGCCGATTTCCAAGGGGAAAATAGCGTTGCGGCTTTGATCACTGGATTGAACGAAGTTTGCAAGAGCGCAGGGCGCATCTGGGGCGGGGATATCTCCGCCGGCATTGGGGGGCTTTGCACCAACCTCAATGAGATCAGCCGCTCGTATCAGGAGGCACAAAGCGCCAGGGATTACAGCGCCATTATGGGCGAAGGGCGCGCCATCTATATCAAGGATGTGGAACCGGATACGTCCGTGCAGTTGCAGTTTGGCGAGCAGGAGGAGCGCGCGCTTATCAATGCAATTAAGCTGGGTGGGGAAGAGGAGATCACCAAGGTGATCAACGAGATGTTTTCCCACTTTGAGTCACAGCTGATCCCGGTGGCGCAATACCAGGTCTATTTGGTTGAATTGGTGACAGCCCTGTTGCGTGTGGTGCGCACATATGAACTCAACACAGATGAGGTGTTTGGCGAGGAGTTTAATTATTTTGCAACGATTTTTTCCCATTCGCCCTCCAAGATCCGTCAATGGCTGATCGAAAGCTGTATCCGGATCAGCGCGCAGGTGAAGCGGGAACGGCTGGATTCTACAAAGCTTCTGGCGCGCAATGCCAAGCAGTATATTGAAGAACATTATATGGACCCGGAGATTTCCGTGGAAAAGCTCTGTGCGGTTTTGCATGTGAGTCCCGCGTATTTCTCCACCGTATTTAAACGGGAGACGGAGATGAGCTTTGTCTCCTACCTAACCGAAGTCCGCCTCCAGAATGCGTTGAATTTGCTGAATACAACGGATGATAAGACTTATGTAATTGCAGGGAAAGTGGGTTATACGGAGCCAAATTACTTTAGTTATGTTTTTAAAAAGCGCTTCGGGGTCTCCCCGTCCAAATACCGCCAGTCTGCTCCGCCTGTGAGAGAGGATGTGGACAAGGGCCGCTTGGAATAAGCGGCGCATTTGGAAGGGCTAGGCTGCGAGCTGCATACCTTTTGGAGGATTGTGATGCTGAGACGCCTGAGATATCTCACGCAAAAAATCAAACATGCCTTTAAAAAACGCAGCCTCCAGTTTACCATTTCGATCACCTTTACCTTGGTGGCAGTGACCGGAATGATCCTGGTGGCGGTGATCCTGTCTGCACGCTTTGTCAACTCCAACGAGCAAATGATTTCGGATGACAACCGCCGCATGTTGAACCAGGTCAATTTGAACTTGGATAATTACCTGCACAATATGATGCGCGTTTCGGATTCGATGTATTACCGCGTGATCAAAAATGTCGATATCGATACAGATATGGAAAGCCTCACCAAAGATATGGGGCTGCTCTATGAGACGAACCGGGATCTTTTGGTGAGCGTGGCGGTCTTTACGGACAACGGCGAAGTGGTTGCAGCGGAGCCGCTCTCCCAGCTGAAGGCGACGGTGGACCCAAAGAGCCAAAGCTGGTTTGTGGACGCAAACGAACGGATCGAAAATTTGCATTTTTCCACCCCGCATGTGCAGAATTTGTTTATAAATTCCGACAACCGCTACAACTGGGTGGTGTCCCTCAGCCGTTCCATTGAACTTACGCGCAGCGGCTCCATCGTGCACGGCGTGCTGCTGGTGGATATGAATTTCAGCGGCATTGAACAGATCTGCAAAAATGTTGACCTGGGGGAATCGGGATATTTGTATCTCATCGATTCCAACGGCGAGATTATTTATCACCCGCGCCAGCAGTTGATTTACTCCGACTTGCTCCATGAAAATAATCGGCAGGCTGCGGAATATGAAGACGGCACCCACACAGAGACGTTTGAAGGCCAGCAGCGCCTGGTGACCGTTAAAACGGTCGGGTATACGGGCTGGCGCATTGTCGGCGTGGTGCCCATGTCGGACATTACGAACGACTATAGCCAATTCCAGATGTTTTCGATGTTCTTTGTCTGTTTTGCCATCTTTCTTTTGATTTCGGTGAATATGTTCCTTTCCCAAAGGATTGCAAATCCCATCAAATCCTTGGAGAGTTCCGTCAAAGAGTTGGAAAAGGGGAATTTGGGTGCCCATATTAGCATCAAAGGGTCGTACGAGATCCAGCACTTAGGCAAGGCGATCCGGTCCATGGCGGAGCAGATGCGGAAGCTGATGGACGATGTGGTGGCAGAGCAAGAGAGCAAGCGCAAGAGTGAAATGGACGCCCTGCAATCGCAGATCAACCCGCATTTCCTCTACAATACCTTGGATTCCATTGTCTGGATGGTGGAAAACGAAAGGTATGAGGGCGCAATCCAGATGGTTACCGCTTTGGCGAAGCTGTTCCGGATCAGCCTGTCCAAGGGGAAAAATATTATCACCGTGGCGGACGAACTGGAACATGTGCGCAATTACCTGACGATCCAAAAGATCCGCTATAAAAATAAGTTTTCCTACGACATCACCGCAGAGCCGGAGACACTCAGCTGCCAGACCATCAAATTGATTGTACAGCCGTTGGTGGAGAACGCCATCTACCATGGGATGGAGTTTATGGATGGGGATGGCGAAATCCACATCCGCGCATACCGAAAGGGCAAAGACTTGTATATTGACGTGGTGGACAATGGGCTCGGCATGCCGCAAGAACAGGCCGACGCCTTGCTGACTGAGGATACAGGGAAGGTGCGCGGGAAGGGGTCTGGGATCGGGCTTAAAAATGTGCAAGAGCGCATCCAGCTCTATTTCGGCGCCGACTACGGCCTCTCCCTTTACAGTGAGCCGGACGAAGGGACGACAGCCCGCATCCATTTGCCGGTCACCTAAAAAGCGGTCCCTTTGGATGGACTGCAGAAGAACGGCCCGGTGCGCAGGCAAAGCCCAAAGGTCCGGGGGACGCGCCGTCCCGCCAGGGGAAGGGTTTTCAACACTTGCCGGAAGGATTGTGGAAAAAACATCCCGGCGTGGGCCGTGCTGGAGGTTTTTCATGAGTAAGAAAAAAATATTGGTGGTCGCAATTGTTTTTTTATTGTTGGGCGTCTCCCTGGTGCGGTTGTCCGGCGATAGTGTTTGGAGCCCCAAACAGGACGAGACGATTCAGATTTCCTTTATTGCCCGCGGAAAAAAGACAGAACGCTGGAGCACCATTGAACAGGGGATTGAACAGGCGGCAAACGACCTGAATGTAGAGATTACGCCGATCTATCTTTCTAGTGAGAATGATGCGTCCGAGCAGATCTCCCTCCTGAACCGGGAAGTGCAGAATGGCGCGGATGCGGTGCTGATTGCGCCGGCCAATTCGGAAGACCTGCGCGCCCCTATTGAGGAGGCCCAAAAACATGTGCCGGTCGTCGCGATCGAATCCACGGTGGCGGGGATGGAGACACTCCCCTATATTGGCTGCGACAATGTCAGCCTTGGGCAGGCGCTGGGGGAGGAAATCCTTGCCGGCGGGGGCAAAGGCACCAAAGTCGCGATTTTACAAAACAGCCTTTCCTGCTCCAGTGTGAAGGAGCGCTACCAGGGCGTGTTGGAAGTGTTGCAACAATATGGGATGGAATTGAGCTTTTGGGAGATCCCGGACGATCCAACGCAGGCCTATGAGACGGCAAAAACGCTTTTGCAACGACAGGACGTCAACAAGGCGGTGGCGTTAGATGGCGCTACGCTGGAAGCTGTGGCCCGGGCCGAAAAAGAGCTCAGCCCACCCGGCGTGACCACGGTGGATATTTATGGGGTAGGGAGGACAAACCAGGTTGTCTCCTACTTGGAGGAGAAAGTCATCACATCCATCGGTGTGCAAAATGAGTTCAATATCGGCTATTTGGGCGTGAAGGCGGCGGTCGACCAGATCCAGGGGAACGAGGCTGAGAGCGCCACCATCAATTTTGCCATTGTTAATTCTGCGGATATGTATTCTCCAGAAAATCAAAGGCTGCTCTTCCCATTTGTCCGTTAAGCGGCCGAAGAAAGGGGTGATACCGTGATACAGCGACTTGTAAAAAGGGCACTGTGTGCGCTATTGGGGGTGGCATGCCTTGCGCTCTCCGCTTCCTGCGAAACCAACAACCCAGAACAACAGATCGAAACCGTCCGGATCGGCGTGGCAACCTACCGCAGCGACGATACGTTTATCACAGCCCTATGCGATGACCTGGAGAGGGTTTCGAAACAAATGGAGAGCGAGACAGGCAAAAAGATCATCCTGAATATTGCGGACGGAAAAAACAGCCAATCCAACCAAAACGACCAGGTGGATAATTTCATCTCCCGTTCGTACGATGTCATCTGTGTGAATATGGTGGACCGCACCGTTGCGGCGGTCATCATCGATAAGGCGAAACGGGCGGATATCCCGGTGGTATTTTTCAACCGGGAGCCGGTGGAAGAGGATATCCGCATGTGGGACCGGGCGTATTACGTGGGGACGGATGCGAAAGAATCCGGGATCATGCAGGGCCAGATCATCTTGAATGCGCTTAAAAAAGACGCGGGGATCGATAAAAACGGGGATGGAAAGCTGCAATATGTGATGCTGGAAGGGGAACAAGCACATCAGGATTCCCTGATCCGCACCGAATATTCGGTGAAAACGATCACGGCCGGCGGCGTACAGATGGAAAAGCTGGCTAACGATACAGCCAACTGGCAGCGTTCCCTCGGTACGGCAAAGATGACCTCCTGGCTCGGCCAATTTGGTGATGAAATCGAAGTGGTGCTCAGCAACAACGACGACATGGCCCTCGGCGCGATTGACGCCTTGAAAGCGCAGGATATGCTTGAAAATGGACCGGTCGTAGTGGGGGTTGACGGGACGCTTGCCGCTCTGGAGGCGATCCAGAATGGGGAAATGCTCGGTTCTGTGGTCAACGATGCACAGCTCCAGGCACAGGCCATGCTGGATATTGCCTGTGCGCTCACGGAAGGCAGCGACCCCCAGCAAGTGGTAGAAGGGATGAACGGCCAATATGTGCGGGCGCCCCATCGGATTGTTACGAAAGAAAATGTAGGGCAGGAGATCGCTTATCTCACCCAATCGGAATGAACGCAAAGAGGCCCGCGGCTTTTAGAAACTGACCCCCATTTGTTAGACGGTATTGATATACTGGATAACAAGAGGGGCACAGTTCCATTGCCGCGGGCCTCTCAGCCCTGGGGAAAAGCCCAGGGCTGTTTTTTTAGTCCTCTCCCAAAGGGCAACATCGCTTGGAGGTTTTGTAGCGACCATTTTAGACAGAAAAATCGCTGGGCTTTTCCGTTTGGGAGGCACGGTCTTCCGCGGGGGAACGGCCGATCATCTTTTTATAGACCTGGGAAAAATGGGAGAAATTTGTATAGCCAACTTTTGCTGCAACCATGCTGACCGGGAGCGCAGTGGTCCGCAGGAGGTTTTGCGCCACCTTCATCTTTTCTGCCACAATAAAATCTTTGAGCTGGACCCCCATCTCCTTTTTAAAAAGGCGCGAGAGGTAGTCCGGATTCAGATAGAATTCTTCTGCGATCTCGGTGCGCCGGACATCCCGCTCGATATGGTTCTGGATATATTGGACGATCTGCTCCATCTGGCTTTTGGTGTCTTTTTTGGGGTGGGCGTCCGCCTGGAATGCGCGGAAAGCATGCGACATCCAGTTTTTTACATCGTCAATCGTCAGGTAGGTGTTCAAGGAACGCTGGAATAGTTTTTGTTCTGGCAGGAATTCCCCCGGTGGGACGGAGGCTGTTTCCGCCGCATTGCAAAGCATCTGGAGCACGGATTGATAAAAAAGTTGCAGATTCTCTGCGTCCAGCGCGCCGGACTGGGCGAGGTGGTCCAAATAGGCTTGGGCCTCGTCGCAGGCAAGGGACGCGTAACCGCTTCCCAAAAGGCTTTCCCAACGTTTCAGGCTGGGAGGGTCCACATGTTTTTGCGGGGCCTCCAGCGATTCGTTTGGAAAGAACACCCCGCTGGCGAGGGCCACATTCCGGTTCCGCAGGCGGAAAAGTTCCCTGGTGCGCGCAGTCAATTCAGGGGGAGACAGGCGAGGCCCGGAATAGCAGGCTACTTCGCAATGGAAATGGGCTTGGCACACCTCTGTAAATGCGGTAAGCTGCCGGCGCAGGGCGGATTCATCCATAAAAACGGATTCATCGGAATAAGAGAGAAACGCCAAGGAGGCACGGTCCAACTGCACCAGGAGGATTTTTTGGCCGTATTGGGCGAAAAGTTCCGATAAGATATTCGAAAAGGCATATTTTAGCAGGTCGCGGTTCCAAATGCCGTCCTGACTATTCCAGCGGAGCAGTTGGATCAAAACGAAATAGATGGGCGTGTCCGCGCGGATCGGGCATTCCAGCTTTTCGAAATCCTCCAAAATCGAAGCGAGCTGGACATCCTCGCCAATATACCATCCTTTAAGCAACCCCTCCAGTAGGACGTCCCGCCGGCGGTACATCATCTTGCCATAGGAATAATATTCTTGCTGCTCCCGGCGGTTTTTTACTTTTTGGACGGCCCGCAGGACGGAAGCCTGGATGTCCTCATACCGGGCAGGCTGGAGGATATAGTCGAACCCGCCCAAGCGGACTGCCTCTTTTGCATAAAAAAGTCGGCGTGGGCGGTCAAGAAGATGCATTCGGTATCTAGCCCTTGCTTCCGGACCCAGCGGAATAGGTCAAGGCCGCTTTCCACCGGCATTTCAATGTCGCAGAGCATAATGTCGATTTTCTCTGTGGAGAGAACCTGCTTTGCTTCGAAGGCATTGTAGGCCGGCAGGACCTTCGACACCCCGATATCGCTCCAATGGACCCCGGAAATAATCCCGCTGACCACATTGGTTTGATCATCGACTACAAGAACGGTCATCGTTTCCACCCTCTTCTGGAATAAATAGTTCAATCCGGGACCCTTTTTTCAGGTTGCTAAAGGAGAAGATGCTCTTTCCCTGGTAAAGCAGCGCAAAGCGGTGCTTTACATTGAGAATCCCCACGTGTTGCCCGGTGTACTCGATTTTTTCCGCACGGTTGAGTTTTTCCAGGGTTTCCGGGGGGAAGCCGCTGCCGTTGTCGGAGATCGAGATATTGATGTATTGGGCATCTTCGGTTTTTAGCTCCATGACCTTGATATAGATGGAAAGGGCTTCCCCGGGAAGGGAGGCATGTTTCACCGAGTTTTCGACAAAGGTCAGGATCGACATGGGAGGGACCTGGAAGTCTAAAAGACGTTCGTCCGCGTCGATTTCACAGACAGGCGGGCAGGAAGCGCTCATCTGCTCAAGCAGCAGGTAGCGCTTGACGCTGCGCAATTCATCCTGTAGGGGGACAAACGTCATATTGTTGGAAAACAGATAGCGCAGGTAGTCGGACAGGGCCAGGATCATCCGTTGAATCCGGTCATATTGCTGCTCCTGTGCCAATGCGTAGAGATTTTTCAAGCAGTTCAGGAAAAAGTGGGGGCGGATCTGAATCTGCAAATATTGCAGCTGCGCCTGCTGCAATTCCAGTTCTTTTTCGTAAGCGGAGATTTTCAGCGATTTGATTTCCTCCATCATCCCGTTGAAGGTATCGCTCATCTGCTGGAACTCCATTACACGGTAGTTGGTCTCCATCTTTGCATCTAGGTCGCCGCTTTTGATGGCGTTCATGGTCTGGACCAGATGTTCCATCGGTTTTAGGAACAGGCCCTTTAAGATATAGCAACAGACCAGGAGCAGAATCAGGAGGACGGCGGACATCAGGAACAAAAGGAGGAAGTCCATCTGGTGGAACAAATTCTGGTAGGGCGTTAGATAGACAAACCAGACCCCCGCCACATCGGAATAGTCCTGTACAGCGAGATACTTGCCTGCGCCCGTCAGGTAAAAGGCGTCGTCGGTGTACTGTATTTGGATGTTTGCCCCCTGCGCCCATTCCACTGAGGTCAGCAGCGTTCCATCCGGCCCTGTGTAGAGAAGCACGCCGCTGGATGGGTCGGTAGAGTCCTGCGGGGCCAACAGCATGTCGAGATCCACGGCGCAGATCGAATAGACGCCGTTGGTGCCCAGTACGCGGTACAAAAATGCCTGCCCATCCAAGGACAGGACCTGCCAACGGCTGCGGTCGATCGAACCGGATTGGGTGAGCTGTTCAAAATACGTGAGCATCTGTTCCTTAAGCGAATACGAATATGCCCCGCCGTATATCTCCCGGTAAAGGCCGTTTGGCTCGGTAAATAGGAACATCCCCCCGATGATCTGTTTTGTGGAGATCAGCTCCTGATAGCGGTCCACGATTTGTTTGGCGCAAAGGTGCGCTTCCACGGGCTCCATTTCACTGTGCAGCCTTTGAAAATTGGTGTCGCCCACCACGAGGTTGGCGAGGAATAGGTCGATATCCTGGAGGTCCTTCTCCAGGGAGCTTTCATATAGGTAAACAGCGCTGCGGTTGCTTTCCGCAACGCGTTCGTTCATCGCGCGCATGGTATAAAAATTGTAGCCGGTCAGGAAGAGGACCAACGGCACGACGAAGAGCATCAATACCTGGAGGATTTGCTTTTTGGAAGAAATGTGAGTGTTCATAGCGCACACGCCGTTTCTGTATAGTTTGGGAACGGTTCTAAGTACTATTTTATAATGAAATCGATAGTGAAGCAAGTTCTTGACGGATTTATCGCATTATACACAAAAAAATGTGGGGAAAAAGTACAGATAAAAATACGGATAGATTCATGGGGCGTTCTTGGCGGAATGGATGGGATGCAAACCTGCGCCGGATGTTTTCTAAAAAGCAGTGGTAATCTTTATAAAATATGGTATAATTTAATAAATGCGATTTTTTGGAGGGAAAGCGCCTATTTTAGCACGCGCTTTGGGCGCAGGGCAGGAAAATTTTAGATCCCTGCATCAAATATCCATAAAATTGATACGGATTGCCCTTGTCTGTGTGCCCCAATGGGGATACAATGAAAACAAGACAAAGGAACAAAACCGGACGGCGGAAAGGATGTTCCGCTCTGGAAAAAACATAGGAAAAACGGGAGGTACCAATCATGCTTTCAGCAGAAGTCAAAACCCTGATCTCCAGCGGCGGCCTGGATGAGAAGCTGGCCTACATCTATGCGTGCAGCACGGCGGACGTCGCCGGCTACCGCGAGAGATTCATAAAGGCCATCGAGTCGTTCGAAGGGCTCTATGGCGCAGACCGCCACATTTCCATCTTCAGCGCGCCTGGGCGTACGGAAATCGGCGGCAACCATACGGACCATCAGCGCGGCCGCGTGTTGGCGGCCAGCGTCAATTTGGACGTTATCGCCATTGTTTCCCAGAACCCGGACACCAAGGTGCGCATCAAGTCCGAAGGCCACCGGGGGGATGAGATCGACGCGAAGAACCAGGACGTCAACCCCTCCGAGGTGAACACGTCCCGCGCCCTGATCCGCGGCATCTGCGCGCGTTACCAGCAGCTGGGCTATACGGTCGGCGGCTTTGACGCATACACGACCTCCAATGTGTTGACCGGCTCCGGCCTGTCCTCTTCCGCCGCCTTCGAGGTGCTGGTGGGGACCATCGTAAACGAGCTGTTCTGCGGAGGCAAAGAGAGCGCGCTCTCCATCGCCCAGATCGGCCAGTATGCGGAAAACGTGTATTTTGGCAAGCCGTGCGGCCTGATGGACCAGGCAGCCAGCTCCGTGGGCGGATTTGTACAGATCGATTTCCAGGATAAGGATCACCCGGAGGCCCAGAAGGTCGACTTTGATTTCACGAAGTGCGGCTATGCGCTCTGCATCATCGACACCAAGGGCAGCCACTCCGACCTGACGCCGGATTATGCGGCGGTCCCGGCGGAGATGAAGGAGGTCGCGGCCTTCTTCGGCAAGGAAGTCCTGCGCGAGGTGGACGAAGAAGAGTTCTATGCCAACATTGCGGCGCTCCGCCAGAAGATGGGCGACCGCTGCGTGCTGCGCGCCATGCATTTCTTTGCGGAGAACGCCCGCGTGCTCGACGAGGCGGCGGCGCTCAAGGCAAACGACTTTGACGCCTTTAAGAAGCTGGTCGTTGAATCCGGCTATTCCAGCTATATGTATCTGCAAAACGTGTTCTCGGCCGGCCACCCGCAGCAGCAGGGTGTTTCGATCGTCCTGGCGCTGGCACAGCGCCTGCTGGAGAAGCGCGGCGGCGCTTACCGCGTACACGGCGGCGGCTTTGCCGGCACCGTGCAGACCTTTGTCCCGGTGGACTACCTGCCGGAATTCGTCAAGGCGATGGAAGCGGTCACCGGCGAGGGAAGCTGCCACAACCTGCGCATCCGTCCGGTCGGCGGCACGCGCATCCTGTAATACATCATTTTGTACCAAATTTTACATAGGGATATAGGAGGAAATTTATCATGGCGGAATTGAGATGGCATCCATTGATTCAAGACTGGGTGATGATTGCGTCCAACCGGCAGGGACGCCCCCAGATGCCCAAGGACTACTGCCCGTTTTGCCCCAGCTTCGGCAATGTGCCGGACTATGAGGTGCTGGAGTATGACAACGACTTCCCGGCGCTTTCCCAGAACCCGCCGGAGCCGGACGAGGGGATTGCAAACGATTTCTTCAAAGTAAAGCCGTCCTATGGCAAATGCGAAGTAATTCTGTATTCCCCCGGCCATACGGTGACCATGCCGGAGCTGTCCTACGACCACATGAAGAAGCTGGTGGACCTCTGGTGCGAGCGGTTCAATGTGATGCGCTCCGACGAGAAGATCAAGTACGTCTTCCCCTTTGAGAACCGCGGCGAAGTGGTGGGCGTCACCATGCCCCATCCGCACGGCCAGATGTACGGCTACTCGTTCATCCCGAAGAAGCTGCAGCTGGAGACCGCGTCTGCAAAGGAATATTACGAGAAGACCGGAAACTGCCTCTTCTGCGATACGCTGAAGAATGAGCTCGAGGCCCAAAAGCGCATTATTTTCCAGAACGAGCACTTTACCGTGTACCTTCCGTTCTATTGCGAGTATCCTTACGGTGTTTACATCATGGCAAACCGCCATGTGCAGTATATCACCGACCTGACCGAAGAGGAGAAGTACACCCTGGGCGTCACCATCCGCGACACCGTCGGGATGCTTGACAGCCTGTTTGACTATCGCTTCCCGTACATGATGTGCATGCACAATGCGCCGGTCAACTCGGGCGACTACTCCAAGGACTTCCACTTCCACATCGAGTTCTTCCCGCCGATGCGCAGCGCAGACAAGCAGAAGTTCAACGCTTCCAGCGAAACCGGCGCATGGGCGCACTGCAACCCGACCTGCCCGGAGGAGACCTCCAAGGAACTGCGCGCCGCTTACGCAAAGTTCATGGAGAGCAAGAAGGGCGAATAAGAGGTTCTCGCGCCGGAAAGCCCGGCGGAAATGGACCCCTGCGCACACACAGGTAAGCGGGCGGTGTTTTGGGGCCTGCATACCTGGAACGAATAGAAATGACCGGCGGTTGCTGTCCGGCGCGCGGTGCGCTGGGCGTGCGGTGACGGCCGGATACTGGAAAGGATGATTGATTATGACCGTACTGGTGACCGGCGGCGCCGGGTTTATCGGTTCCCACACCTGTGTGGAGCTGCTCAACAATGGATTTGATATCATCGTGATGGATAACTATGTGAACTCCTCTCCGGACGCCCTGCGCGCCGTGGAGAAGATCACGGGCAAGACCTTCCCGATCTACGAGTGCGACATGCTCGATTACGACAACTTTGAGAAGATCTTCAAAGAGAACAAGATCGATGCCGTGATCCACTTTGCGGGCCTCAAGGCGGTGGGCGAATCCGTCCAGAAGCCGCTGGAGTATTATCACAACAACATCACGGGCACCCTGCACCTGCTCGACCTCATGCGCAAATACAATGTAAAGAAGATCGTCTTCAGCTCCTCCGCAACGGTCTACGGCATGAACAATAAGGTGCCGTTTAAGGAGGATATGCCCGCGGGCGGCACCACGAACCCGTACGGCACGACCAAGTATTTCATTGAGCAGATCCTGAAGGACGTCTGCGTTGCGGATAAGGATCTGAAGGTCGCTTTGCTGCGCTACTTCAACCCGATCGGCGCGCATCCGTCCGGCCTGATCGGTGAAAACCCGAATGGCATCCCGAACAACCTGATGCCGTATATCGCCCGCGTGGCTGCCGGCAAACTGCCTTGCCTCTCCGTCTATGGCGACGACTATCCGACCCCGGATGGGACCGGCGTGCGCGATTATATCCACGTGTGCGATCTGGCTGTGGGCCACATCAAGGCGTTGCAGAAGCTGGACAGCATCCAGGGCGCTGAGGTTTACAACCTGGGCACCGGCAAGGGCAGCTCGGTGCTGGATGTTGTGAAAGCATTCGAGAAGGCTTCCGGCGTGAAGATCAACTACAAGATTGCGCCGCGCCGCCCGGGCGACATTGCCGAGTGCTATGCGGATGCAACAAAGGCCAAGGAAGAGCTCGGCTGGGAGGCCAAGTATACCTTGGACGACATGTGCCGCGATTCCTGGAACTTCACAAAGAACCAGAAATAACGAAACAATACATTCATCAGTGGGGTACGCTGCGGAAGTCCGCGGCGTACCTTTTTTATTGCAATGGGCCGTTAAACAATAGCCGCCCCCGTTTTGTGCCTGCAAGGGCTGGAAAAGGGGATGGGGTGGCCCCTGTTTGGGCAAGGTCCGCGAAAAGGTGGGAAAAGGATGGGGATCAGCCTGTTTTGTAGTATAATAGAAGGGTGTGAAAGTCAGATTCCTGATAGTGTCAGGTCGGATTTTTGATAATCTTTGTTTCATGCATAGAAGAATATAGAAAAGTCGTCGGTTTTTTGATAATGGAGGTCGGGATTTTGGCAGAAACGAAAAGATCAACGGAGTACAATATACACACAGTGAATAATAAAGGCCAAATGGACAAAGGGGAAGATTCCCAAAGCAAACGGCGCCTTAGCCGGACATTCCAAGAGGAAAATCCTTATAGCGTTTTCGTGCGCCGCTCTGCGGCAAAGGAAAGGAAGGGGCGTCACATGAAACGGGCAAAATGGTTGTCGGTTCTGCTTACGGGCTTTTTTCTTCTCCAGCTGGTTGCCTGTAACGGTGGAACCACCGGGACGGAGCAAGCCGCTCCAGAGAGTGATCCCAGCGGCCTTTACACAGTGGACGTGTATGCACTGGGACGCGCCTCAGAACCCCTTCGGAAGGAGATCGAGGCCCGCGCGAATGCCATTATCCGGGATTCTTGCGGGGCGCAAATTAGCATTCATTACCAGGGGTTGGAAGAGAGCTGCCTCCAGCAAGTGAAATTGGCGGTTTCTACGGGAAAAAAGGTTGACCTGTTCCCAACGTTTGAAATGGGCGTTTCTGTGATGGTCAATTACGGGTTGGTCACCCCACTGAACGACTATTTGTCCCTGTGCGGCCCGGAGATCCAGGAGGAAATCCCTCCGGAGGATTGGCAATGTGTCACCGTGAATGGGATGATCTGTGGCGTACCGATCAACCGGGAAAAGGCTACGGGGCGTGGCTTTATCTATCGGAAGGATCTCGCAGAGGCGTTGGGCGTCTATGAGGAGGATCTCCAAACGATGCAGGATCTGGAGGACTTGCTGATCAAAGTCCGGGATGCTTATCCAGGGATGTATCCAGTGGTCACCAGTTCAGGGCTGGCCCGCCTGCCCTTGGCTTACGACCGCCTGGGCGACGACCTGGGTGTATTGGAGGACAGTTTCTCTGATTCCACCGAGGTGGTCAATCTGTTTGAGACGGATTCTTACCGGGAAATGGTTGAACTGCAGTGGGATTGGGCGAAGAAAGGCTTGATGATGCCCGACGGCGCCGCCAACACTGTGGACGAGTTTTCTATGATGCGGGCAGGGAAAGGCTTTGGGCATTTCGCCAATGTAAAGCCCGATAAATATGGGGAAGCCACCCGGAATGTTGGATATGAGATCGGGATTTTTGAAATTGTCCCGGCATATAGCGAAACCACTTTGGTTTCTTCGATGTGGAGTATCGGCTCTACGAGCGAACGGCCCGACAAGGCGGTGAAGGTGCTCAATGAGATGTACACCAACCCGGAGCTGGCAAACCTTCTCACCTATGGCATCGAGGGGAAGACCTATCAAGTGCTTGACCGCGAGCAAAAAATCATAGGGTTTCCCGAAAACAGGGACGATGCAAGCCTCTTTTATAGCTTTATGACGTGGTCTTGGCCAAACGAGCTGATTGTGAATGTCTGGCAGGAGGACCCGCCGGATGTCTGGCAGCAGGTGGAAGCGTTTAACCGGGAAGCACATCCTTCTCCAGCGCGCGGGTTTGTGTGGGACAATAGGGATGTACTGGGGGAAGTAAGCGCTTGCAATGGGGTGCTGGACGCATACCGCAACGCATTGGAATGCGGTTCCCTGGACCCATCTGTCGTATTGCCACGTATGAACCAGGAATTGAAAGCGGCCGGGATCGATAAGATCATCCAGGAGAAACAAAGGCAGCTTGACCGATGGTTGGCGGCACAAGGCCGGTAGGCATGTGCGAACCAGATGCCTGGAAACCTTTTTGCATAAACACAGGTGATATTGGGCCATAGGCCCGTTTACGATAGAATTGCATACGCGCACCAATGCTTGTCAAAAGCAAATCTTTGACAGGCTTTCTTTTCTACACACTTTTTTAGGAAATGGAGGGATGCCCATGCAGAAGAGACGCGCGGCCGTTTATTAGCAGTTCACATTTTTGGAAAAGGAGAGAAAAGCAGAATGAAAAAGATCCATCGATCCATTTTGGCGCTGGTTCTCACATTCACGATGCTGCTCGGCACATGCACCAGCGCATTTGCAGCTACGGCGAGCAGTGCATCGGAAACCGTAGAGCCCGGCATCGTCACGATCAGCAGTGGCGGCCATGAGAACGGCGACATCCAGGGCGTCCCCTCGGATACAGAGGGCGTCACCGTTTATAAAGGTGTCCCGTTTGCACAGCCCCCGGTAGGGGAGCTGCGTTGGAAAGCCCCGCAGGATCTCACGGAGACGTGGGACGGCGTGCGCGTTTGCGACAAATGGGGCAACCAGGCAATGCAGCCGGAAGACTTGAACCCCGTTGGCGAGTTCTGGGGGGACGAGTTCTATTTTGATGAAGCTTATAATCCGGAAATCAGTGAAGATTGCCTGTATTTGAACGTCTATGCACCGGAGCGTGCGGAAGACGAGCTGCTCCCGGTTATGGTTTGGATCCACGGCGGCGGCTATGACCATGGCCACGCCTCCGAGATGGAGTTCAACGCCTCCAAACTGGCGGCGCAGGGCATCATCGTGGTGTGCATCCAGTACCGTGTGAACCTGTTTGGCTTCCTGGCCCTGCCCGAGCTGAGCGAGGAAAGCGAAAACGGCGTTTCCGGCAACTACGGCACCCTGGACCAGATCAAGGCGCTGGAGTGGGTCAACGAAAACATCGAAGGCTTTGGCGGCGACCCGGATAACGTAACGATCTGCGGACAGTCCGCTGGCGCAATGTCTGTGACGGCGCTGTTGTCCACGGATATGACGGACGGCCTCTTCCATCGCGCAATCATCCAGAGCGGCTTCGGCGGATATGCAGCTCCGGGAAGCTACACGTCCCTGGAATCCAAGGAAGAAGGATGCCAGACTGCCATTGAAGAAGCCTTTGGCGAAGGCATCACCCTGGAAGAGCTCCGCGAAATGGATGCATCCGCGTTCATGGAGGACGACATTTATAATGCATTGAAGAGAGCAGCTGGCAGCAATGCAATGGACGGCTATGTATTTACAGAGGAATCCGTTGACCTGACCAGCGAAGGCGCACTCGACGGCATCGACATCATGATCGGCGGCACAGCGGATGAGTACACCTCCCTGTCCGGCACGCCGGACGGTACGATGGACATTGATGCGTTCCATCAGAGAATGGAACGGCAGTATGGCGAGCTTTATAACCGTGCTGCTTACAACCCGATGAACGAGACGCAGGCCTATCGCATGAACCTGCGCTCCACCAGCGACAGCAGCTTGGCGAAATACCGCATCTCCGCAGAATACGGTAAGACGCATAACGAAGACCATAGCGCCTATGTGTACTATTTCGATCACGATTTGGCGCCGCACGATCCGGAGACGGTCGGCAACCGCGATGAAGATTTCTACGGTTCCTTCCACTCCAGCGAGCTGTGGTTCATGTTCAACTCCATGCGCGACGACATCGAAGGCCAGCGCAACTGGACGGACGCAGACCATGAGCTGGGCGACATCATGTCCACCTATTGGGCAAACTTTGTCAAGACCGGCGACCCGAACGGCGAAGGCCTCCCGAATTGGGAAGAGTGCACCTCTGACACGGACGGCGCATTCATGCACTTCAAGGACGTAGAGGACGGCGTTGCAGCGGTCTGCACAACAAAGACGGATTACCCGGCGCGCGACCGCATGATGATGGCGGCAAACCTGGATTCCTTCGGGCTGACCGAGGACGACCTGCAGATGTCCTATAACATCCCTTACGGCGACATCCCGGTGGAACTCGTTACGGAAGTCATCCCGCAGGGCCAGCGTGTCGTGGAAGCCAACCTGACCTATGACAGCGCCGTCGACGCGGACAGCGTTTCCAAGGACGACTTCAAGGTCAAGGCAACCCTCACCTATGGCGACGGTTCCAACGATATGGACGGCTACCGGACCATCACCGATATCGATGTCAACGGCAATGTTGTGACGCTGAAATTCGATACAGATGATGCAGCCGCGGTCACCAGCTTCTACAGCGGGACCACAAATGCATACGACGTCTCCTATCTCATCACCCAGAAGGGCGAAATTGAGACGGCGGACGGCGTTGTAGAGCCGGCAAAATACGAAGACACCGCGATCACCAACCGCATCGTGGACGATTTCCAGGTTGGAAGCGCTACGAACGAGGCTGGCAAGACCCTTAACTACCGCTATTACGACCCGATCGAGGTCAATGGCGTGAGCGCTGACGGCGAGTATCCGCTGATCCTGTTCCTGCATGGCAGCGGCGAATCCGGCAGCAACAACCTCTCTCAAATCATTGCAAACAAGGGCGCGGTTGCTTGGGTAGAACCCGACCGCGTAGCAGAGAACCCCGTTTATGTCCTGGCCCCGCAGTGCCCGTCCGCACGGGAAGGCTGGATCAGCGAGGACAACGAGGCGTTGGTCCTGCAGATGCTCGATGAATTCATCGCAGCGCATCCGCAGGTGGACGAGAGCCGCATTTATATCCAGGGCCTGTCCATGGGCGGCATCGGCACTTGGAATATGATCCTCAGCCATCCGGATAAATTCGCAGCGGCCATCCCGATCTGCGGCCGTGTGCCGACCGAATTCTATGCAAACGACGGCGCAGCATTCGACGCATTGGCGAACCTCCCGATTTGGGTAGCCCATGCAGAGGACGATTCCTCCGTCAATATCCAGGGCTCTGACGACGCAGTCGCTGCTTTGCAGGCCCACGGCAACAATTCCGTGAAGTATTACAAGTATCTGCCGGGCTCCATCACCCCGAACCCGCATCACAGCTGGGAAGCCGTGTATGAGGATCAGGAGATCTACAACTGGCTGTTCGAGCAGAATACGTCGAGAAACCACAATGCGGACGCTCCGCTGAAGACCCTCTACACCGTGAAAGATTACGGCGACGGCGTGCAGGGAATCTGGGACTATGACGTCGATCCGATGTATGTGATGGTCAACGGCGACCGCGCCGTCCTGATCGACACCGGCATGGGCCAGGGCGACCTGTATGGCGCTTTGAAGGGCATCCTGCCTGAGAGCGTAACGACGATCGACGTCCTGCTCACCCACAGCCATGGCGACCACACCGCCCAGGCATACCAGTTCGCAGACAAAGCGGATGTGGAGCACATCTACATCGGCGCGGCGGACGAAGCCACGGTGAAATCCATGCTGCAACGCCAGAACGTCAGCACCGAGAAGCTCACAGCAGTCAACGACGGTGATAAGATCCCGTTCGGCGATAAGTCTTTCCAGGTCATCGACATTGTTGGCCATACGGCTGGTTCCGTCGGCTACATGATCGAAGACAAACTCTTCACCGGCGACGCCATCGGATCCGGCTATGTCTGGATGCAGATCGGCATGTGCTCCATTGAAGACTACGTAGGCTCTTTGCAGCATCTCAACGATGCCATCGGCGACCGCGACCTGACGGTCTACGGCGGCCACACCCAGTACCGCGGCACGATGACCGACCAGTATGTCCGCGACATCCTCGCATGTGCACAGGGCATTGTGGACGGCTCCATCGAGGGCACGCAGTACCTCCGCGGCAATGTCCGCGATGCGAAGGTGGCAACTTATGGCACCGCTTCCATCGTTTACGATCCGGCAAAGGTCACCGATACCTGCGAAGTTGAGATCGTAACGAAGGTTATGGACGACGGCCAGAAGGTCATCGAAGCAGTCGTCACCTATCCGGACGACGTGAACCCGGATTCTGTCTCCGCGGCAACCTATCAGGTGCGCGCAGAACAGAACGCAGACAATGCAACCTTTAACAATGTTGGCATGCGGACCATCACCGGCGTCCAGGTGGATGGCAACAAGGTCATCATCTCCCTCGACCCGACGGATGCAACCGCAGGCACCAGCTACTTTGATTACAACGCATTCCAGACCTTTATGTTCGACCTGGATTATCAGGTTACCCAGGTGGGCACCGTTGAGCTGGCTAACGGCGAGACTGTAGCAGCAGGCGGGACCTATGCGAGCAGCTCGGTTACGAACCTGACCGTGGACGATTTCCAGGCGGCAGAGGTTACAAACGAAGCTAGCAAGACCATCCCGTACCGCTATTATGACCCGATCCGCTCCGCTGGCAAGGATGCCAACGGCAAGTACCCGGTCGTGATCTTCCTGCATGGCGCAGGCGAATCCGGCGACAACAACATCTCCCACATCATCGCAAACAAGGGCGCTGTTGTTTGGGCGGACCGCGTAGATATGAATCCGTGCTATGTGCTGGCACCGCAGTGCCCGAGCATGGCGGAAGGCTGGGTCCAGGAGGACAACGAGGCGCTCGTCATGCAGATGCTCGATGAATTCATCGCAGCGCATGCGGACACCATCGATACCGACCGCATCTACATCCAGGGCTTGTCCATGGGCGGCTATGGCACTTGGAAGATCATCCTCGATCATCCGGAGGTCTTTGCAGCGGCAATGCCGATGTGTGGCGGCGTGGACGACAGCTACTATGCAAACAACAACGCAGCGTTTGAAAAGATTAAGAATATGGCAATCTGGACCTTCCACAATGCGGACGACAGCACCGTTCCGGTGGAAAATACCCGCAAGGTCGTGGAAGCCCTGAGAGCAGTTGGCAGCCCGTGCATCAAGTACGAAGAGTACAGCGCTGGCTCCACAACGCCGGACCCGCATCAGGTTTGGCAGAAGGTATATAGCGACCGCAACGGCACGCCGTACAACTGGTTGTTCCAGCAGTCGCGGAGCCGTTCGGCGGACCACACCCAGAACCCGTCCTTGGGATACACCCAGGAGACCATCAAGCCGGGCCTGACCGTTGTGCGCGACTATGAACTCGGCCAGATCTGGGTCATTGAAAACCAGGATGGCGCGACCGTGATCGATACCGGCATGGGCGCGGGCGATCTCTTCGATTACATTGTCAACAATGTTTTGGTAAACAAAGACGCCAATATCGACGTTGTTTTGACGCACAACCATGGCGACCACATTGGATGCTTGGACGACTTTGTCGGCAAGGATCAGGTGAAGAATGTCTATGTCGCAGAGGGCGACAAAGATGCAATCATCCGGAAGATGGGCGAAGATGCCGGCAAGGTATCCATCGTGAAGGATGGCGACAAGATCGACATCGGCAACGGCGAGAACCTCGAAGTTGTCGCAGTTCCCGGCCATACCGCAGGCTCCATCGTCCTGTTCTATGGCGATGATGTATTCACCGGCGACGCTGTTGGTTCCGGCGACCTGTGGATGCAGATCGGCATGTGCTCGATCCAGACCTATACCAAGTCCCTGCAGCACTTCATCGACAAGGTCAACGGCCGCCAGGTAACGCTGCGCACGGGCCACGATGAGAACCTCGAACCGTTCACAGAGGAATATCTCGACGACCTGATGAACTGCGCAGAAGGCATCATCGACGGCAGCATCGAGCCGACCGTCTATTTCAGAAGAGAAGCCAGCTATGCTTCCTATGGCAGAGCAAACATTGTTTACTATCCGTATCAGATCCTGGATGCAAACTTCGATGAGCTGAATGCAGCAATCCAGGATGCGGAGTCCCGCTCCGAAAGCAAGTACACCAGCGATTCTTGGGCAGCCCTGGAAGAGGCAGTCGCAGCCGCAAAGGCCCTGCCGTCCACCGCAACGCAGCCCACAGTAGACGCCGCAGTGAAGGCGATCAACGATGCGATCATGGCACTTGTGCCGAGAAGCAGTTCTTCTTCCGGTGGCGGTTCTACCACGGTTTATGTCCCTGTGAGAGACGGCAACACCGGTGATGGAACCAGCGTGGTAACGCCGGGCACGGGTACTTCTACACTTACACCATATGTGCGTTCCGATACGACGCTTCCGTTTACTGTCCGCCAGGGCCAGGCGTATTGCTTCAAGATGACGTTGGTCAACGGCAGCAATATCCTGCCTCTCTTCACCGTGGGCAACGGCAGCGTGTTCAAGACCCAGTATGTTGCGCAGATCGGCAATGACTACTACTTCCGCATTTGGGCAATCGGCAATGTCGGCGAGTCCACCGGCGTTTACACGACGCTTCCGGGACAGACCGCACAGCAGCATTGCGTAGTAACCATTGCAGCGTAAACGACTTTTCTAGGCTGGGCGCGGTTGATGGGCAACAGAAATCTTCTGCCCAGCAAAGCTGCTTTTCTCTTGGGGCCGCCCGGGGAGCCGGGCGGCAACCAGGGAAGCAGAATCTCTTCGATAAAAGTGCTTAACCCTTTTCTTTTTCATCTTCCTTAAACCCATTATATAATGAAGCTGTAGGGGGCGTGCGGTTAAAGAGCAGACCGTATGCCCCCTATTGCAGTTTTCAAGCACAACCTTATCTGGGAATGCCTGCGGAAAATCCCCTAGTTTTGGGAAACTAATGATTGAAATTTGTCCAAGGGCGTGCTATAATTACTAACAGTCTTCATCCGCCCGTAGCGAAGCTGGATATCGCAGCAGATTCCGATTCTGAAGGCCGGGGGTTCGAATCCCTCCGGGCGGGCCAAATATGTGTGGTGACCCACACGGGATGCATCCTTCTTTCGCCGGGTCCCGGCGGCCTGAATCTGAAAGGGTTCAGGCGAAGGGAGCTGCATCGTTGGATCAATCAGCAGATGGAAGTGCCCCGTGCAAGGGCTTTTTCCAGGGGGTTCTCTGGTTCCGTCAATTTTGTGGCTGCTGGGCAGGCGAATGGCCGTTGCCAGCAACGAAGGAGGACTTGGCTTTGTATCCCATACTGGAGAATGGAATGGAGGCCGGCGCTTGTGATCCGTACAACAAAATAGCATATGTTGCGTCAAACGGCCGTTAGAGCCGTGATGGATACCCTTTTCCTTTTTTGGGAAAAGGTTTTTTTGTTGTATAGAAGCAGAAAAAAGGAAGGCGCTCCAGCGCAAATGATGTCATACAATGCGTTTTTATGAACCTGCCTTCGAGATCGAACCGGGAAAAACGCGTATGAGCAGCGCCTTTGGCTTCAGGCCGGGGCGTGATAAAGATCCTTTTAGAAACCAGGTGGCATGGGGCGGTATGGGCTTTGCCCTTCCCAAGCACCGGAGAAAATCAAATTGAATTGCCGGGAGGAGATTCTGGGTGAACGTTTTAGTGATTGGATGCGGCCGTCTGGGCAGACGCTTGGCGGAGCTGTTGGACCATCATGGCCACGATGTTGCAATCGTGGATTCTGACACCGATGCATTCCGGATGTTGGAAGATGATTTTAATGGGATGACTGTTACAGGCTTTCCCATGGACACCCATGTGCTGAAAAATGCGGGGATCGAAAGCTGTGATGCAGTGGCGGTCTGTACGCCGGACGATAATCTGAATATCACGATTTCACAGATTGCAAAAGAGTTTTTCGGGGTCCAGAATGTGGTCGCGCGCATTTCAGATCCGGCGCGCGAAAAGGTTTTTAAACGGTTCGGCCTAAAAACCGTCTGCCACACAAAGCTCGCCGGGGACGCGATGTTTGCCGCCCTGACGCAGCCCTGGGATTCCAAAGAGGTGACCTTTGGGACGGCAACTGCGGGGTTCTATACCAAGGAAGCGGACCGCGCTTGGTATGGGCTTTCCCTGGACCGGTTCCCGATGAAGGAAGGGCAGATCCTCTTTGGCGTTGTACATGCGGATGGGACAATGGTGCTTAACACCGGGCGGAAGGATCAGTTGATTATGGAAAATGACCGCCTAGTGTTTGCCAAGATTATCGATTGAGTTTTCCGGGAGATTGCCTTCGCTCCGCCCTTTGTTGCAATACAGCGGGCGTCAAGTAGGGCTGGGGAGCCTCCCGGCCAGATTGCACCTGCCTTTTGCAAAGCGGGGAAAGGCTATATTCGGAAATTTAAGACAATAATGAAACAGATTGTATTTTTAAAACATAAAAATACAGATAGTATTATCTGGGAGGAAAGACGATGCGTATTGTAATCGTTGGAGGCGGAAAATTAGGCTATCATTTGGCCACGATTATGCTGGACCGCAAGCATGATGTGCGTTTGATTGAAAAGAATAAGCTTCGCTGCATGCGGCTGGCGAATGAGCTGGATGTCGAGGTAATCTGCGGCGATGGAACAGAGATTGAGACGTTGGAAGATGCAGGGACACAGAATGCGGACTGCTTCATCGCGGTGACTGGCCAGGACCAGGACAACCTGGTGGCTTCCCAGCTCGCGAAGCGCCAATTTAAGGCGATTAAAGTGATTGCACGGGCGAACGATCCACGGAACATGGATGCATTGCGCATCTTGGGAGCGGATATTGTTGTTAGCAGCACGGAAATCATTACGAATTTGATTGAACAGGAAGTCGATATCGCGGAAATGCATCTCTTGGCAACGCTCAATAAGGGCCGCGCTGGCATTTGTACAATGACTTTGCCGCCGGATACCGCTTTGGAGGGCGTTACGCTGAAAGATGTCGACCTCCCAGAGAGTTCGCTGGTGATTTCGATTGTCCGCGGGGATGCAATGATGATCCCAAATGGTAATACGGTGATCCATGCGAATGATGAAATTGTCGCTGTGTGCGAGGGCAAGAGCCAGAAACAGCTTTTGCGTGTCTTGCGGGAACGCAAGTGATCGGGCAATAGAATAGAAAACCGAAAAAGCACGTGTGTATAAAAATACACACGTGCTTTTATGCATTTTGCTGGATAAAAGTCACACAAACAAGATGCAGTTTTTTAAAGCGCAATTTTTCCAGATGTTATTTGCTTTTATCGTATAATATATACAAATTGTTTGAAGGATTGACATGTAACCCAAAGAATGGTAAAAAAATCATCCTATATTATACAATGTATAAATAAAAGAAAGAACGCATTTAAATTCTATTAATTCAATACTACTGCGAAATGGCACGCTTTTGCCGTGGAATTTTGCTGTAGATAGATTAATCATTTATAACGAGGAGGATTCGGCATGAAAAAAAGGAGAGTATTGCTATCAGGCGTATCCATCCTGCTGGTGCTTTGCCTGCTGATAGGCGGGACCATGGCATGGTTTACGGATACGGAGAAGATGGATGCGGACTTTACCGCCGGCGTTTTGGACATCACTGTAGAGCCGGGCGAAGGGGCTACCGCACCCCTGACCTTTGTGAACCTGCGCCCGATGCAGTATCAAAATTTCTTGGCAGAGATCAACGATGCGGGCAACGGCAATGCAAATGTGGATGGCTATGACCCAAAACCGGTCTATTTTCAGCCGGTCGTTGTGGAAAACGCGGGGACACTCCCGGCTTATATCCAGCTTTCAGTGGAAGCTTTGGATATGGCAAGCGCGACATGCCCGGAAGGCGGCGAGAAAGCAATTGCAATTACCGAAAATGCCGACGGAACGGAGACCATTGTGCAGAGCAGTCAAAACGGTGAGGCGGTTTGCACGAACGGCTTGGCAGATGTGTTGAAACTGGTTCTCTTTGAGAAGGTCAACGGGTCGTGGACGCCCATAGCGGACAACCTTAACCCGGATTCGGAAGGCACATCCTATACACCCGGCCTGGCGTTGCCAGCGGGCAATGGTGAGCAGACCTATGTGGTCGGCGCATATCTGCCGGAGACAGCAGGCAATGAATACCAAGGCAAACACTTCCACGGCAATTTGGTCGTGAAGGCGTTCCAGACCGACGAAGGCGCAGGCGCAGCCGAAATGGCAACGGTCCAGTGGGTAAAGGACGGCGAAACCGTCGGCTCTTACCTGGTGGCCTTCCCCGAAGGGGAAACAACCATGACGCTCAAGCCTGACGCGAATAAGCTGCCCGCAGGCTATGTGCTGGCGGACCCGGATGCGACCGTTGAGGTCTCTACAACCGATAAGACCGCTTCCTTTGAAGTCGCATTCAAAGCGGACGGCGACGGCAGCTCGGAAGAGCAGGCCATCTGGATCCGTTCGGCAGAGGATTTCAGCAAGATCAACGACAATATGGACGGGTATTATGAGCTGGGATCGGATATCGACCTCTCGGGCATGATTTGGGAACCGATTGGAGGCGCTGGGAGCAAAACGGAGACATTTACCGGCACCTTGGACGGCAACGGATACACGATCGCGGGGATGCAGATCAAAGGGGAGAAACAGATGCTCCATGTGGGCCTGTTCGGATATTGCAAAGACGCGGAACTCAAGAACCTTGTATTTGAAGCGCCGCAGGTGGAAACGAACCGGTACGGCGGGGCCTTGGCAGGCGTTGTGAGCAACACCCGCATTGAAAATTGCCAGGTCAACGGCGGCAGCATCACATGGGATTACACGAAGGGCGAATGTTCTATAGGTGGTTTGATTGGCGAGGACACTGGCAGTTCTGTCCTGAAGGATTGCTCGTCTTCTGCGGATGTGACGGCTGTGGGGACGGCAAAAAGTGAGGTCTATTTGGGCGGACTCATCGGCGGTTTGTTCTTGAATTCGACCATTGACGGCTGCACGGCTTCCGGCGATGTGACCATGACCGGCAGCACGCAGGATGACGAGACCATCGCCCTGGGCGGTTTGGTTGGATGGGTAACCGGTACAGCGGTGAATTCCAGCGCGTCGGGCAATGTCAGCAACGAGAGCGCCGGCACGGCAGGCAAAATCTATGTGGGTGGCTTTGCTGGATCGCTGAGCGAACCGGCAGAGGGCTGCACCGCCACTGGCGACGTCAGCAACACCGGCTCGGCAGCGGAAACCTATGTGGGCGAGCTGGCAGGAAACGAAGATATGCTGTATACGGACGGCGACGGCAGCTCGGAGGAGCAGGCGATCTGGATCCGCAAGGCCAGCGATTTCGAGAAGATCAACGAAAATTTGGACGGCTATTACAAGCTTGCAAGAGGGATTGACCTCTCTGACGTTGATTTCCAGCCGATCGGCGGGGAAGAAAGCAAAAACAACTTTACCGGCACCTTCGACGGCAACGGCTACAAGATCACGGGTTTGCATGTAGAAGCTGCAAAGGATGAAAAGCCTCTGAAATATGCGGGCTTGTTTACATACTGCAAAAATGCGGAGATCAAAAATGTCGTGCTGGTAGACCCGCAGGTCACCACAGGCGAATATGGCGGCGCCCTTGCAGGCGTTTTGAGCAGCACCAACGTGGAGAATTGCCATGTCATCGGCGGTACGGTTACCTGGGACGATACAGGGGGTTCCTGCTATCTGGGCGGCCTGGCCGGTGTGGCCGGTGATGCCATCGGCGATTCCACATTGACGGATTGCTCGTCCACTGCGGACGTGACGGCGGAAGGAACGGCAACCTCCGTTGTCTATGTGGGCGGCCTGATCGGCGAGGGATACTTGAATACAACGGTCGACGGCTGCACGGCTTCCGGCAATGTGACGATGACCGGAGATATGCAGGATGAAGACACCATCGCCCTGGGCGGTTTGATCGGCTGGATGAACGGCACGGCATCCAATTCCAGCGCAAAGGGCAATGTCAGCAACGAGAGCACCGGCATGGCCGGCAGAATCTATGTGGGCGGCTTTGCAGGTATGCTGAGCGACCCGGCAGAGGACTGCGAAGCCACGGGAAGCGTGAACAACACCGGCGAAGCAGAGAATGTTTATGTAGGGGAGTTCTCTGGCAACGACGCCATGTGATCCCTATAGCCCCTGCTATAGAAAACCTTTTGGAAAGGCAGCGTCCCCGGAAGGAGGGGAGCGGCTGGATTGCCGGCTGAACCTTCTCAAAGGGAGAAGAATATAAACGATAGGGCCCGCATTTCGTTTCGAAATGCGGGCCCTTTGTTTGCTTTATCGGCTTTCGCGCAGCCAAGACACAGCCCTATAGAAGCACGGGGCCACCGGCGGAAAGGTATGTACGAAGTGGGGAAGGGGCCTTTTCCTGGAGAGGCATAGCCCTGCCCGGATGAGGATTGCGCACAGATTTGGAAATTAGAGGGGCTAGCTAGGGGCCTTTCTGAAGCAGGCCTTGTCCCTCCAGAAAGGGCAGAGGGACGGGCGGGACCCCCTTGGGGAGCAGGACCGGCAAAAAAGGCTTATTGCCTGCGGGGCGCAAGCAATAAGCCTTTCCCAATCCTCCCAATGCATTCGGGCCGAACCCCTTTTATTGGAAGGTGTGTTGTTGCGGGAAGCCCGATAAAAGGTTTCCTCAAGGGCATCGGAGATGGGCTGCGTGGAAATGGACGGCTGTCCACACAGGGCACGTCCGGTGACGCCGGCCCTCAGGGTGGTAAACAGCGGCATGCCCTTTGGCCAACCGTTACCAGGCGGCCTTTATCCGACGACGATTTTGCCTTCTGGCAGGATAGCCCCTTTGTTGCGGGCACGCTTGATCGCGATGGCCAAGGCAAGGGAAATAGGGCCAACGCGCCCGATGAACATTGTCAAACTCAAGACAAATTTTGAAATCCAATTTAAGGTCGGAGTTAAGCTGGCGGTCAGGCCGACGGTGCCAAATGCGGAGGTTGCTTCAAAAAGGGCGTCAATCGCGCTGATTGGATGGTCGTTTGTGGCAAGGATAACCCCTGTGGCAAAAAAGACGACCAACATCGAGACAGTTGTAATGGACAAGGCGCGGTAAACAGTGCCCTTTTCAATCCGGCGATGGTTTAACGTGGTATCTTCTTTACCAAACATGACGCTGACGACCGTAGCCACCAAGACTACGAATGTAGTCACCTTAATACCGCCGCCGGTACCGGCAGGCGCCGCACCGATGAACATCAAGATAACCGTCAGGAGTTTTGTGATATCGTGCTCGCTGGCGATATCTACAGAGGCGAAACCCGCTGTACGTGCGCTGGTCGATTGGAAGAAGGAGACCAACAACTTTTGGAAGAAATTTTTCCCCTCCAGTGTGTTGTTCCATTCAAAAGCAAGGAAACCAACCGTACCGATGACAAGCAGGGCGACCGTCATGCAGATGGCGACGCGGGAATGCAGGTTTAGCGGCAAGCGTTTTTTCTTTTTCAAGCTGGGGAACAGCTTTGCATAATAAATATTATGGATCACAATAAATCCGAGGCCGCCCACAATGATCAATAGGGCCACAGGAATGCAAACTAATGGATCGTTCGCATATCCGATTAAGCTGTTGTCCGGCTTTTCAAAGCCAAGGATGTCAAAACCGGCATTGCAAAAAGCAGATATGGCGGTAAACACGGAGATCCATATTCCATGGGCGCCAAATTTGGGGACAAAACGGAGTGCAAGAACGGCTGCCCCGATCAACTCGCTGCTAAAGGTGAAGATCAAAATGGTCCGAACCAATTGATAGACGTCCATCGTATCACCGGAGGTGTTTTCCGACGCGAGCTGCAATTCGCGCAAGCCCAGCTTCCGGCGGGCGAGGAGAGTAAAGCCCGTTGTGAAGGTAATCACACCCAGGCCGCCGGTCTGGATCAAGAGGATAATCACAACCTGCCCGAACACGTTCCAGTGGGTCCAGGTGTCAAATGTGACCAGGCCGGTTACGCAGGTCGCGGAGGTCGCGGTAAACAGCGCGTCGATCACGGCGGTGAATTGCCCGCTGCGGCTTGTGATGGGGAGCGTCAGAAGCGTTGTACCGATCATGATCACAACAAAAAAGCTGACGACAATCAATCGGACGGGGGGGACAGATTTTAGACGTTTGAATAAGGAAAAGCTTTCTTGCAATTCGATCACCTCGAAATAGTCTTGTGGTTGACAGTTTATGTTAAGGACAGCCAGTTTTGGCTGCCCTTAACGGCTGGATAGGCGAAGCGGTCCATCGGTCAAATAGCGGGAAAGCCCTGTGCGTTCCATGAATACCGCCAGGGGCAAACCTAAGATATAGCAAACAGCCAGCTCCCCCAAGCCGACGGAAAGCGCAGAAGCGGCAAAACCGGCCCAAAGGAAACCTTCTGGGGCAAAGAACGCGATTTCTGCGCCGACGATGACGGCGTTAAAAACGACCGGCGGCAATGGCGCCAGCCAAGGGATATGTTTGATCCTTACATTCCGCAACATGTGGGTGGCTATGGCTGCCAATAGAGTGGCAAGCGTGCCAAAAATCATATCGGCCGCCCCATACCCACTGAACAGGTTGCTCAGCAGGCATCCAATGGTCAGCCCAGGGATTGCTGCGGGTGTGAACAAGGGTAAAATGGTGAGCGCTTCGGAAAACCGGAATTGGACCGGCCCATAGGCCAGGTTCATGGTGGCGGCCAGAAGCGTCAGGACCGTGTAGATGGCGGCAATCATGGCGCCCTGCGCCAGGAAAACCGTGCTTCGGGTTTGTTTTTTCATTTGAGATTCCTCCGTAGTTTTCTTTTAGGTCAGGAGTTTGCGACTGACCGGTGCCCAGCCCGCATGATCCATGCTGGACGGCCCCTATAATGTACTACAATTCGCGGAGAAAAGCAAGGTAAAAATGAACATTTTGTGAATCGTTTTAGCGGAGGGCAATGGCTCCCCGCAGCGCGTCGTTTTTGTGGCGGCCGCGGTTTCCGGAGGCAGGCGAAAACCCACGAAAAAACCGGGTGTTTTGCAGGGGATAGCCTGCGGAATTTTGGGTGCGTATACCTTGTATAAAGCACAAAAAAGCCAAGCGCATGAATGCGCTTGGCTGGTATCAGAATTGCCTATATAGAATGTTGGCACCCCCTGGGCATCCGGATTGGGATGCGGTCAGGATGCTTCTCCTTCCTCCGCCTTTGGCGGGACGTGCTTTTCGATCAGGATCTTCGCAATCCGGCGGTCGTCCACCGCCAGGACGGTCAAGGTCAAGCAGTCGATGTCGATGCTCGGATGTTCCTCCGGCTTTGGGATGCGCCCCAGGTTTTCCACCATAAGGCCCGCGATGGTGTCATATTCGCCCTCCGGCAGTTCGACGCCCACAAGGTCGGAAATTTCGTCGATCGGCGTGGTGCCATCCACGGTAAACTTGTTCTCGTCCACCTGATAGATATCCTCTTCCTCGTGGTCGTATTCGTCCTGGATATTGCCCACGATGGATTCCATCAGATCCTCCATGGTGATGAGGCCCTCGGTGCCGCCGTATTCGTCCACAATGATGGCGATTTGCAGCTTGCGCTCGATCATTTCAGTGAGGAGCTGGCTGCACTGCTTGGTCTCCGGGACGAAATAGACGCTCCGCATCAGGCTGGTCAGCGGGATGTGGTCGTCCGTCTGCTTCCCTACATATTTTAAAAGGTCTTTCACATAGATAATCCCGATGATGTTGTCGAGATCCTCGTGGTATACGGGGATGCGGGAAAAGCCGTCTTCCAAAGAGAGGTTCACAACATCCTGGATGGTTGCGGTGTCCTCCACCGCAGTGATGTCCGTACGGTGCGTCATCGCCTCGTCGATGGTCGCGTCGCTGAAATCGAAGATGTTCGAGATCATGTCCTTGGCGCTCTCCCCGATCACGCCGGTTTCTTCGCCCTGGTCCACCATCATGAGGATTTCTTCCTCGGTGACCGTCTGTTCATCTTTGTTGGGGTCATATCCCATCAATTTGAGCACGAAATTGGTCGATGCGGTCAGGAAGGAAATAAACGGGTGGAAGATGGAGGAGACCGCGTTTAAAATGCCGGAGAATTTAAAGGAAAGCGATTCCGCCCGCTGCATGGCGATCTTTTTCGGCACCAATTCGCCGAAGATCAACGAAAAATAGGAGAGCAGCAGGGTGACCAGGACGGTGGACACGCCAAAGAGGATATCGTGCGAAATGGGTATGAACGATAGCGCGTCGGCCAGTTTCCCGGCAAATGTCTGCGAAGCCGCTGCTGAGGTCAAGAAACCTGCCAATGTTACGCCGACCTGGATGGTGGCCAAAAAACGGCTGGAATCCTTGGTGAGCTTGAGGACGCGCTTAGCGCGCTTATCGCCCTCCTCTGCCATTTTGCGGACCTTGTTGTCGTTCAGGGTGATGACTGCGATCTCAGACGCTGCGAAAAACGCATTGACCAAGATCAAGATAATCAGCAGGATAATGGAAAACACAGAGAAGGATGATTCCGCCTGGGCGGGTTGGACACTCGTTGACAGCGGCCATAAATGGCCTGCGGGTTCCGGAGGCATAAATAAATTTTTCCCCTTTCGGCAGGTGAAAACCTGCATAGTATAAGAATAGTATGGTGATTCTTATTTTAGCCTATACCGAGGGGAGCTGTCAATCGCGATACAGCGGCATAATCCCTACGGAACGCCCATTTTGAAAAGTTATGCGCCGCTAGGGCGTTTTGGCGGAGCAAAGAGGATTGGCCCGGCCTGGGAAAGAAATTTTTCTATGGGGGCAAAACGAATATTCTGCGGAATTCTCTGGATAAATCCGGTTTTTTTCCTTTACATGCGCCATAAAAGATGCTAAAATTTAGATTGGTACAGTGTGGGTGTAAATTGTACCGGGAGATTACAAGATCCTTAAAAGGAGGAAAATATTAGAATGGCAAGACAAAGAAAAACCATGGACGGCAATACCGCCACCGCGCATGTATCGTATGCGTTTACGGACGTTGCCGCAATCTATCCGATCACCCCGTCTTCCCCGATGGCGGATGAGACGGACAAGTACGCTGCTGCAAACAGAAAGAATCTTTTCGGAAGAGAAGTACAGGTTACGGAGATGCAGTCCGAAGCAGGCGCTGCCGGTGCAGTGCATGGCTCCCTCGCGGCTGGCGCTTTGACCACCACTTACACCGCTTCCCAGGGTTTGCTCCTGATGATCCCGAATATGTATAAGATCGCAGGCGAATTCCTTCCGAGCGTTATTCATTGCTCCGCCCGTTCGCTGTCGACTCATGCGCTGTGCATCTTCGGCGATCACTCCGACGTGTATGCATGCCGTCAGACCGGCTATGCGATGCTCTGCTCCAACAGCCCGCAAGAGGCTATGGACCTGGGCGCTGTGGCGCACCTTGCTGCTATTAAGGGCCGCGTGCCGTTCCTCCATTTCTTCGACGGCTTCCGGACATCCCACGAGATTCAGAAGATTGAAGTATGGGATTACAAAGATCTGGCCGACATGCTCGATTGGGATGCGGTTGATGCGTTCCGCCGCCGTTCCCTGAACCCGGAGCATCCGGTCACCCGCGGCACTGCGCAGAACGACGACACGTTCTTCCAGGCGAGCGAGGCTGGCAACAAATATTACGACGAGCTGCCGGCCGTTGTGGTTGACTACATGAACCAGGTCAATGCAAAGATCGGCACCGATTACAAGCCCTTCAACTACTATGGCGCACCGGACGCAGAGCGCGTGATCGTCGCCATGGGTTCCGTCTGCGAATGCGCAGAAGAAGTGGTTGACTATCTGAACGCTGCCGGCGACAAGGTTGGCCTTGTGAAGGTTCACCTCTATCGTCCGTTTGTAGCGGAGTATCTGACGGACGTCCTGCCGGAGACGGTGAAGACGATTTCCGTTCTCGACCGCACCAGAGAGCCCGGTTCCATCGGCGAGCCGCTGTATCTGGATGTGCTGGCTGCTCTGTCCGGCACCAAGTTCGGCACCGTGAAGGTTTACACCGGCCGCTATGGCCTCGGTTCCAAGGATACCACCCCGGGCCAGATCGTCGCTGTATACCGCAACATGGAGTCCGAGACCCCGAAGAAGCGCTTCACCATTGGCATCGTGGACGATGTGACCAACCTCTCCCTTGAGATCAAGGAGAACCCGGACACCACGCCGAAGGGCATCACCTCCTGCAAGTTCTGGGGCCTGGGCGCAGACGGCACCGTCGGCGCAAACAAGAACTCCATCAAGATCATCGGCGACCACACCGATATGTATGCACAGGGCTATTTTGCCTATGACTCCAAGAAGTCCGGCGGCCTGACGGTTTCTCACCTGCGTTTTGGCGACAAGCCGATCAAGTCCACCTATTATATCAGCCAGGCTGACTTCGTAGCCTGCCATAAGCCGTCCTATGTCAACGAGTATGACATGGTTCAGGACGTTAAGCCGGGCGGCAGCTTCCTGCTGAACTGCCTGTGGAGCGATGAAGAGCTTGACCAGCACCTGCCGGCCAAGATGAAGAAGTATATCGCGGACAACAACATCAACTTCTACACCATCGACGGTGTGAAGCTGGGCAAGGAGATCGGCCTGGGTGGCCGCATCAACACCATCCTGCAGTCCGCATTCTTCAGCATCGCAAACATCATCCCGAAGGACCAGGCGATCCAGTACATGAAGGACGCCGCTACCAAGTCCTACAGCAAGAAGGGCGAGAAGATCGTCGCCATGAACCACGAGGCCATCGAGCGCGGCGCGAACGAGTACCATAAGGTCAATGTGCCGGAGTCCTGGAAGAACGCCGTGGACGAGGCGAAGGCCGACGTTGCCATCGAGGGCAATGCGGACACCGTGGCATATGTCAAGAACTTCTTGAATCCCTGCAACAAATACAAGGGCAATGAACTGCCGGTTTCCACGTTTGTCGACCTCAGCATGGAGGACGGCACGGCTCCGGCTGGCTCTTCCGCTTATGAGAAGCGCTGCATTGCAATCGATATTCCGGAATGGAACCCGCAGAACTGCATCCAGTGTAACTTCTGCTCCTATGTCTGCCCGCACGCGGTTATCCGCCCGGTCGCTCTGACAGAGGAAGAGGCCGCCAATGCACCGGCTGGCATGAAGTACAAGGACATGACCGGCATGCCGGGCATGAAGTTCGCAATGACCATTTCCGCGATGGACTGCTCCGGCTGCGGTTCCTGCGCACAGGTTTGCCCGGGCATGAAGGGCGAGAAGGCGCTCGTCATGAAGCCGATGGAGACCCAGCTGCAGAGCCAGGAAGGCTTCGACTATGGCCGCAAGATTGGCCCGAAACAGGAAGTCATCGACAAGTTCAAGGAGACCACCGTCAAGGGCAGCCAGTTCAAGCAGCCGCTGCTTGAGTTCTCCGGCGCCTGCGCAGGCTGCGGCGAGACCCCGTATGCTAAGCTGGTCACCCAGCTGTTCGGCGACAGAATGTATATCGCCAACGCAACGGGCTGCTCCTCCATCTGGGGCGGTTCCGCACCGGCTACTCCGTACACCCGCAACGAGAAGGGACATGGCCCGGCATGGTCCAACTCCCTGTTTGAAGATAACGCAGAGTTCGGCTACGGCATGACGCTCGCTCAGAAGGCGATCCGCGGCAGATTGGCCGAATATGTTGAGCAGATCGCAGCTTCCGATAAGTCCTCCGCGGAGATGAAGGAAGCTTGCAAGAACTATCTGGATACCTTCGACGACAGCAAGCTCAACCGTGCGGCGACCGACGCTCTGATTCCGGAGCTGGAGAAGGCTGCGGCGGCTGGCTGCGAGCTGTCCCAGAAGACCTTGAAGGACAAAGACTTCCTCGCGAAGAAGTCCATGTGGATCTTCGGCGGCGACGGCTGGGCATATGACATCGGCTTCGGCGGCCTGGATCACGTCATCGCTTCCGGCGAGAACGTCAACATCCTGGTATTCGACACCGAGGTTTATTCCAACACCGGCGGCCAGGCTTCCAAGTCCACCCCGATCGGCTCCGTGGCACAGTTCGCGGCAACCGGTAAGGCGACGAAGAAGAAGGACCTCCCGGCTATCGCAATGAGCTATGGCTATGTCTATGTTGCTCACGTTGCAATGGGCGCTGACTACAACCAGTGCATCAAGGCGATCACCGAGGCAGAAAGCTACAACGGCCCGTCCCTCATCATTGCGTATGCTCCCTGCATCAACCACGGCATCAAGGGCGGCATGAGCATTGCACAGAAGGAAGAGAAGAAGGCAGTTGAGGCTGGCTACTGGCAGAACTTCCGCTATGATCCGAGACTCAAGGAAGAGGGCAAGAATCCGTTCCATCTCGACAGCAAGGCGCCGACCGCCAGCTATCGTGACTTCATCATGGGCGAGGTTCGTTACAACTCCCTGACCCGTGCGTTCCCGGAGCGTGCAGAGAAGCTCTTCACAGAGGCAGAGAAGGTCGCGAAGGAGAACTACGAGCACCTCGAGAAGCTCTCCAAGGGCGAGATCGCAGAATAAATCGCATTCCCCCAGCAAATCCCTTTTTGACACAACAGGTGAAATCCCCTGCTGCATCACGCAGCAGGGGATTTTTTATGTTGCAATAGGAAATACGATTGGAACCCAATATTTGGTTTTGTTTTCCCATATCATTTTCAGAATCATTGGGAACATCCTCGAGAACCCCAGCGGAGCATCCAGGAACACAGAAACGTTACACCACGGCAGAAATGATGGCGCACTCCATGCTTTAAAATACGGTTCTGCACGTAACACTGCTGCTGGGGGAGGTACCGCATCAAAGAAATCCAATAGGGATATAACAAATAGATATATTAATTTAAATTATACAATTTGTATATATACAATCGAAGAACCGGCGGCTTTGAAAATCCAAGCCGCTGGTTCTCTGACAATTGTATTTCAGTAGGAATGGTACATTCAAGAGATCATAAAAGCGAATGAGCGATTTGTTTTTAAATGTCTGCGGGGTAAAAATACATGATACATGGAAGATTTCTTAGCGCTTTTTCCTCCATTTCAAAAGCAAGGAGGAATTGACGATGACGAGCACAGAGCCCGCATTATGGACCAGCGCGCCGACCACAGGGTTCAAAATGCCGGTCATCGCCAAGACGATCGCAATGAAATTTAGGGCCATGGAGAACGTCAAATTGCATTTGATGGTGACCATCATGCGCTTTGCCAGGCGCAAAAGGTGGGGCAGCTCCTTGATGTCGTCGTTGACCAGCGCGATGTCGGCGGCGTCCACGGCGATGTCGCTTCCCACGCCGCCCATGGCGATGCCCACATACGCCTTTTTCAGTGCGGGTGCATCGTTGATGCCGTCCCCGATCATGCAGACATAATGTCGCTCCTTCTGGTAGGCGTCAATCCAGTGTAGCTTGTCCTCCGGCAGGCAGCCCGCATGGACCTCGTCGATTTCGAGCTGTTGGGCGATGGTCTGCGCAGCATTCTCGTGGTCGCCGGTCAGTAGGACGGGGGTGACGCCTGCCTCCTTTACAGCGCGGATCATCGCTTTGGCGTCCTCGCGCAGCGTATCGGAGAGCGCAAGGAATCCCGCGAGGGTGTGATCGATCGCCAGATAGATGACCGTGCACCCCTGGCCGAGATACCGGCCGGCCGGTTCTTTCGCCGCACGAGTCGGAATATTTTCCTCCGCGAGCAGTTCCCCATTTCCTGCCAGGACTTCCTTCCCGTCGATCCGCGCCTTTACGCCCCGCCCCGGGAGCATTTGGAATTGGTTAACCGGGGAGAGTTCCTGTTTGCCTTTGCGGCCATAGCTGGACACAATCGCCTTTCCCAAGGGATGCTCGGAGTGCGATTCGACGCTGGCCGCGTAGAGGAACAGGTCCTCCTTTGCAAAATGGTCCGAAAGGCTGTGGACGGCGACGACCTCCGGTTTCCCATAGGTGAGCGTCCCCGTTTTGTCAAACGTGATCTTGGAGACGGACGCAAGCCGCTCCAAAGCGTCGCCCTCGCGCACGAGAAAGCTGTGTTTGGTGGCATTCCCAATCGCGGCCATGATGGCGGTGGGGGTGGCCAAGACCAGGGCGCAGGGACAAAAGACCACCAGAATGGTCACCGCCCGGATGATCTCCCCGGTGATCAGCCAGGTCAAGGCGGCTGCGCTGAGGGCAATCACAACAATCCAGGTTGCCCACCGGTCTGCAATGCCGACAATCTTCGCTTTCCCGGCGTCTGCCGACTGCACCAGGCGGATCATGCGCTGGATGGAGCTGTCCTCTCCCACCTTGGCCGCCTTCATATCGAAGGAACCGAATTGGTTGACAGTCCCGCTGGATACCGGGTCACCGGGATGTTTGTCCACGGGCAGGGACTCGCCGGTCATGACCGCCTGGTTGATCGACGTTTCGCCGGAGACGATCTTCCCGTCCACCGGGATGGTTTCCCCGGGGAGGACGCGGAGCAGGTCGCCCACGCAAACCTGTTCGGCGGGGATGATTTCCTCCTGGCCGCCGGCAAGCCTGCGGGCGGTCTGGGGGGTTAGATGGACCAGCTTTTCGATGCCGGCGCGCGCTTTTGCGACGGTCAGATCCTCCAAAAGGGCGCCCAGCTGCATGATAAACGCGATCTCACCGGCGGCGAAATCTTCCCCGATGAGCACCGAGGCGATCAAAGCGATGGACACCAGCACATCGGCCTTGATGTCAAAGGCGGTTACAAGCCCGATGAAGGCTTCCAAAAGGATGGGGACGCCGCAAAGGATAATCGCAACCCAGGCGGCGTCAAAGGGGAGGGGAAGCAAATGGAAAATGCTGATGACTAAGGAAATCCCGGAGAGAACAAGACAGGCGATGTCTTTTTTCAGCCCGCCCCATTCTAAAAACCGTTCCAATGCTTGCATAGAGCACCCTTCTTTCTATACCTATGGGGGTATATGTATATAATACCTATACGGGTATAGGTTGTCAAGTATGCAAAAAATTTTTTAGAAAGAAGTACGTGCGGATTGGGCAAATGGATGATTACCAGAAGGGCACAGAAATCTTATAGTGGGGGTAAGAAATGAAAATAGAGCGTAATCTTTATAGGGCGTTTTGTGAGGGGCATGCAAAAGAAGCGGGGGATATTTTCCAAATCCAGAGCATGGAAATAAAAAGCACCGGCCGTTTTGTACAGCCGGTGTGCAAAATCATGTCATGTTGGAAAAGCGTTCAACCGCTTTTGTAAAGTTCTCGATGGTCTTGTCTGCGTCCCCGTGTTCGATCCCATCGCGTACACAGTGCTGGATATGGCCCTCCAAAACAACCTGGCCGACCTTGTGCAGCGCTGATTTTGCAGCATTGATCTGGGAAAGAACGTCCTCGCAGGGCACGTCTTCGTCGACCATCCGATCGATGGCCTGCACCTGGCCGATGATCTTTTTCAAACGGCGGTGCAAATTATCCGCGTCCATACATTGTCTCATCCTTCACGCCTCCTGTGCAACTTAGGGATATGAATCTATTATTCGCGAAAAGTTTGTGTTTGTCAAGGGCCGCTGTGCCGGATGGACTGGCGCAGGCGCGGGGCAATTTACGACCGGCCGGCTGCCGTGCGCAATCTTTTTGGTTGCACTGCGCTTTGCGCAAAACAGAACGGACCGCATGGGGCGATGGCCGCCATACGGTCCGAGGAAATCATAGAAAACGGTGGCTGAAACTTGCATAGCGCCGAAAAAGGCACGGACAGCGCTGGTACAGACTGCCCGATAGATCATCCTTCGACGGTGACGGAACAAAGCCGGATGGGGGCTTGTCCATCAAAGGTCGCATAGAGGTTGGTGCTTCCCGGGGCCAGCCCCTGCACCGAGAGCAGATACGTGCCGCTGCGGAACCGCAGTCCGGCGGTGGAAAGAATGGTCCCGTCGCCGGTGGTAAAGGTGGGCACGGCGAGGGCTCCGGATGGCTGGAACGCAAAGGTATACGAGCTTCCCTGCGCAAGGGAGAGCGTATCCGGCGTGTCGGAGGTTAAGGAAGGGACGCCGCTGCCCGGGTTGGCCAGGAAGATCGCGCAGTATTCGTCCAGGGTGAGGCCAAGGCTGTGGATTTCCGCCGCCGCCTTTTTCCCCACATAGCGCCAGTGCCATTCCTCCGTCTTATAGCCGGTGATCGCCTGTTTCCCCTCAGGATAGTGGATGATAAACCCGTATTTATAGATATTGTCCTTCGCCCATTGGTACTCCGCCGTCTCGCCAAAGCGGTTGTAGGGGAGCGAGGCGTTTTTGACGTCCACCACCAGGCCCGTTTGGTGGTCCGAATGGCCGGCGCGCGAGCTGTAGACGTCTGCGCCCTCCGTCCCGTCCTGGGCGGCGTATTGAGAATAGAGGGATTTCTGCCGGGCATAGCTGCGGTAGGCGGATTGCGCCAGGATGGTGTATCCCTCTTTTTTCGCATCCGCACAGAGCTGTTCAAAGGCGCCGGCCGCCTCGGAACGCATTTGATTGGAGACACCCACAGCAACCCGGGACGAAAGCGGGCGCAAATCGGAAGGTTCATAGCCGTCCGGAAGTTTCCAATATTTGTTGCAAAGCGCCAACAGGCCGGCAGGGTCGCTGACGGTCTGAATGTTGGTGTAAAACGGATGGTCCAGGCCGATGTTCACATAGGTGACAACGTCCCAGGGGGACATCTCCGGGTGTGCGGACTGGTAGCTCAAATAGCGCTCTTGATTGGCCGCAATATAGTGTAGGCAAGCAGAAAGCGATTCCTGCGGCGTGGGTTCCGCAAAATCAGCGGATAAGTGAATTTCGGTGGATTTCTGCACGGTTTGTCCCACCCTTTGCGCGAGCTCGAGCGGATTGTTGCGGTAGACCGCCGCACCGCTGGCGCTTTGACAGGAGGTGAGCAATAAAGCAGCTGCCACAGGAAGAAGAATCCACTTGTTTTTCATAACCGTTCTTTCACCTTTCTACCCTTTCACTCAGAAACCATTCCATATGAAATCTATAATACCGGACAGTGGCCAAAATTTCAACCGAAAATATGTGAATAATTTTCCAACATTTGCAGAAAAAATGCCGTGGCTTTTCTCGAAATCAGGTGATCCCGATTGAAAATTGACGGTTTCATTATAGCATAGTTTGCTGTGACTGTCTTCCTAAAAACTTTGGGAATATCGGGCCCTTTTTTTTGGAAGCGCTTCCCCCAGCGCCCCAAAAAACGTGTATAATGAAAGAAAAGTGCTTGAGGGTGGAAGGCGATGTTGATTGGGACTTCAAAAGGGCTGCCGGGGGAATTTTTATTGTTGTTCACCCTCCTGATTTGGGTGCTGTTTTTCCTGGTCTATCTTGGGAACCGGCACAACCGGCTGAACCGTTGGTGCTTTATCAGCGGGATGTGCTTCAGCATGGGCGTATTCAAAGAGTACCTCTATTTTACGCTGTTCCCAGCGGTCATGCAGGCGTGGCCCGGATGGATGACCGAGGAGCTCTCCCTGGATATTTATTCTGTGCTCACGGCGGTGTTGTACTATTTCGCCATGCCCGCCGCCCTGGTGTTTGGCTTCTATTTCAGCCGTATGGATGAGCGCCGCCCAAAGCTTTTCCGTTGGGCGCGCATAGGGGTCTTTGTGCCGGCGCTGCTGTTTGGCGTCTTTTATCCCTATCTGGAAACCCGCTACTACCAGCTGTACGACCGGACGTACTATCTTTGTGCAGCCCTCTACAACTGGCTTTACGGGGTCCTGCTGACGGTTTTGCTGCTCGGAACGCTTTGGCGGGAGCGGCGGACAGCCGTATACCGGCAGAAAAAGATGGTGGCCATCCTGGTCTTGGTGCCGATCTGGTATCAATTAATCAGCGCATTCCTGATTCACCTGTTGGACCTGAAGGGCCTTTTTAAGGCGTGGCAGGGAAACTTGCCGATTATCCTGTTCCTGATTATCTTCTATTTATACAATGCCTTCAAAGGCGGATTTATGGGTGCGCGCTTCCAACATGAATCGTATGAATGGAATCAGGACGGCAAATTGGTGAACCAAAGCGCGCAGTTCTTACGGCATATGCTGAAGAATGAAGTGGTCAAAATCGAATGGTGCGCCCAAAATATCCAACAGTCCGCGCCGGAGGAAGCAGCGGATTATGCCGACATCATCCTGCGGTCGACCACGCGCTTGAAGGAGCTGTCCGGCAAAGCGCTCCACTATTCCAAAGACATCGTCCTGAACCGGCAGGTGCTGCAAATAGCCCCGCTTTTGGAGGCCTGTGCAGCGGATTACCGGAAGCTCTCTCCGGGGGTCCAGGTGGAGGTCCGCTGTGGGGAGGGGGACGAATTGTTCTGTGACCGGGCGCATCTGACGGAGGTGCTCAACAACCTGTTGAACAACGCTGGGGAGGCCATGCGCGGGCAAGGCAGCATCACCGTGGAGGGGAAGCCCACAGGCCGTGGGTATCAGATCTGCGTGTCCGATACCGGGGACGGCATCGCAAAGGAACATTTGGGGCAGCTGTTTAGCCCGTATTACACGACCAAAACCAACGGCCATCACATCGGGCTGGGGCTCTATTACTGCCGGAATGTGATGCGCAAGCACGGGGGCAGCATCCAAGCCCGGCAGAACGAAACGCGCGGGACAACGTTTGTACTGCGTTTCCCAGGGGAATAAAGGTTGAGAAGGAGGATTGGGGTGAAGGACGGAACAATCGGCGTCCTGGTGGTTGAGGACGACGACGATTTTTGCTTTTTGATCGGCGACACATTGGGCCGGGAACCCGACATGCGGATCTTGGGGAGTACGGCCAGCGGCGAGGAGGCGGTGTATCTGGCCCAAAGGCTCGACCCAGACATTGTGTTGATGGATTTAAACCTCTCCTTAGAGGAATTGGACGGCATCGAAGCGGCGCGCAAAATCCGCCTGTATACGCGCGCGAAGGTGATCCTTGTGACTGCCTTTGAAGCGCAGTCCATTGTGATCGACGCCTGTAAGCGTTCGTTTGCTTCGTCCTATGTGTTTAAAAGTCAGTTTAGTATCCTGACAGAGACTGTGCGGCAGACGGCGGAGGGCCCGACGCCGCAGGAGTATCTGATTGCTTCCCTGATTTTGGCCGACCTTTCGCCAGCGGAGCAATCGGTCTGCCTGATGATGCTGGGGAGGGACGTCCACTTGCAGTCCTCCCAAAAGACCATTGCGAACCAGAAGACCGCACTTCTCAAAAAGCTGGGATTAAAAAGCCAAAAAGAGTTGGAGCACCTTTTTCACGGGATGCAGGTATAGAATGATAAAACGTCCGCGGCCCATTTACGGCGCACGGACGTTTTTGCGCCTTATGGGGCGCAAGGCGCGCCGGGCAGAGGGAGAAAAAACAAGTTTGGAATGCAAAGCAAATGATGCCCCCACTGATTGACAACAGTCGATCCTGTGGTACAATATATGGTATGCGGCATGGGAGATGCCTGGAATGGATGGAAGACGCGGGCGCCAAAAAGGGGACGGGCCCGCAACCATAGAAATCAATATAGGAGGAACGTTCATGGGAGTTTCGAAAAATGCGCGGCTGGTTTTGGAGAAGCGCTATTTAATCAAGGATGCGGACGGGAAGGCGATTGAGAGTGTGGACGGCATGTTCCAGCGCGTGGCGGGGGCGATTGCGGCCTCCGACCTGCTGCACGACAAAAACGCCGACGTGGAGCGGACCAAGAAGACCTTTTACGATATGATGACCAACCTGGAATTCCTGCCGAATTCCCCGACGCTGATGAACGCGGGCAGGCCGCTCGGCCAGCTCTCCGCGTGCTTTGTGCTGCCGGTGGAGGACAGCATGGACGAGATCTTCGAAGCGATCAAGCAGGCGGCCCTGATCCACAAGAGCGGCGGCGGGACGGGCTTTTCGTTTTCCCGCCTGCGCCAGAAGGGGAGCACGGTCAACTCCACGGGCGGCGTGGCCTCCGGCCCGATCAGCTTTATGAAGGTGTTCAACATGGCGACAGAGGCGGTCAAGCAGGGCGGGACGCGCCGCGGCGCCAATATGGGCATTTTGCGCGTGGATCATCCGGATATTTTGGAGTTCATCGACTGCAAGAGCAACAATTCCGAGATCAACAACTTCAATATTTCCGTAGGCCTCACAGAGAAATTTATGAATGCGGTGGAGTCCGGCGGGGATTATGAGCTGGTTGACCCGCACACCCGGAAAGTGGTGCAGAAGCTGCGCGCGCGGGATGTGTTTGAGCGCATCGTGGACGCGGCGTGGCGCAACGGCGAACCGGGGATCATCTTCCTGGACCGCCTGAACCGCGACAACATCGTCCCCTCCCAGGGGGAGATCGAATCCACAAACCCCTGCGGGGAGCAGCCGCTGCTGCCGTATGAATCGTGCAACCTGGGGTCGATCAACCTGACAAAGATGCTCAAGGAAGAGGACGGCGTCTATTCCTTTGACTGGAAGAAACTGGAGCGCACCGCGAAGGACGCGGTCCATTTCCTGGACAATGTGATCGACGCGAACAAGTACCCGCTCGAGAACATCGACCGCGTGACCAAGCAGACCCGGAAGATCGGCTTGGGCGTGATGGGCTGGGCGGACAGCCTGCTGCGGATGGGCATCCCGTACAACTCCCAGGAGGCGGTGGCGCTCGGGGAAAAGGTGATGAAATTTATCACCGCCTGCGGCCGCGAAGAGAGCGCGGCCCTCGCGGTACAGCGCGGCGCGTTCCCGCTGTTTGAAGAGAGCATTTTGCCGCAGGATACGCCGCAGCGCAACGGGACGATCAGCACGATTGCGCCCACCGGCACCCTCTCGATCATCGCGGGGTGCTCTTCCGGCGTGGAGCCGGTGTTCGGCTATGTGTTTATCCGCAACATCATGGACGGGACCGAGATGGTCGAGGTCAACCCCATCCTCCGGGAGGAATTGGAAAAGCGCGGCCTGTACTCCGAAGGGCTGATGCGGCGGATCGCCAAGGAGGGCACCATCGCCCACATCGAGGAGCTTCCGGAGGACCTGCGCCGGGTGTTTGTCTCGGCGCACGACATCAGCCCGGAGGATCACATCCGGATGCAGGCGGCCTTCCAGCGCGGCACGGACAATGCGGTCTCCAAGACGGTCAATTTCCGCCACGATGCAACGCGGGAGGAGGTCGCGGAGGTGTACAGCCTGGCGTTCCATCTGGGCTGCAAGGGCGTGACGATCTACCGCGACGGCAGCCGCAGCGAGCAGGTGCTCAACATCGGCAAGGTCAACAAGGAGGGCGAGGGGAAGGAGCCGCAGGACGGCGCAGCCGCGCCCATTGTCCCGCGTCCCCGCCCGGACCTGGTGCAGGGCGTGACCGAGCGCATGCAGATCGGCTGCGGGAACCTCTATGTCACGGTCAACTACGACGACAAGGGCATCTGCGAGGTCTTCACGAACACCGGCAAGGCGGGCGGATGCCCGTCCCAGAGCGAAGCGACCGCGCGCCTGGTTTCGATCTCCCTGCGCAGCGGCATCGACGTCAAGACGATCGTCAACCAGCTGCGCGGCATCCGCTGCCCGTCCACCATCCGGCAGCCGGGGCTCAAGTGCACGTCCTGCCCGGACGCAATTGCGCGCGTGATCGAAAAAGTCTGGAACCAGCAGGTGGAGCAGGGGCACTGGAAGGAATTCGCGCCCCCGGCCCCGAAGCCGCGCGGCACGGTGGACATCGCCGGCCGGATGCACTTCTGTCCGGAGTGCGGCGCAAAGCTGGAGCACGAGGGCGGCTGCGTCACCTGCCGCCAGTGCGGGTATTCCCATTGCTCCTGACCAGGGATTATCGACAAACATTCTATAAAATATAGCAGCAGGCCCGTTCCGGCGTTTGTTTCCGGAATGGGCCTGCTGCGCTATTTTGGGGGATCGGTATGAAAAAAATTCCGAAGGGCGGGGCTATTTTCAGGCGGATGGAGCCCGTCCCGGGATGCGTCCGCCGGAAGAAAGGGCCGCTATTCTTCCGCTTGGGCTTCCTTTAACAGCGAGGGGAATTCCTGCAAACGGACGGCCTTTCCCATGACAACGCCTTGTTCATTGCGGTAATAACAGATGGCCAAGGGGTTCCCATCGGAATCCTCGGTCAAGGAGGCGCAGCTGGAGGGGCCGAGCGAACCGTCCCCCAACAAGAGCTCCGGGTCAAAGGTCTCGCTGTAGCCGCCGAAGGAATAGTGGGCCATCCCGTCCTCGTCGTAGGTGACCGCCTGTTCCGAGCCCGGTACGACCGTCCCGTTGGCGATTGCATCCGCCCAATCGCCCGTGCCGGTTGCCGCACTGGATTCCTGGGAATCGTCCTCCCACGGTTCCAGAAGGGTTTCCAGGTAGGCGTCCGCCTCGGCGCGGTCCGCCTTCGCTGGGTCGAGCGGCAGGTCGAACAGGGCGCAAGCGCCGCTGTAATCCGGGTTGGTCGTGATCTCCCCGGTTTCCTCGTCGTAGGTAAAGGCGTTTTTGTCGTAAAAATCGCTGGTGCTCACGCAGAGGTATAGCCCGCGGTCCGCGAACATCTCGATGTCGTCGCATTCGATCAGGCGGTAAAGGACGCCGTCTTCGGCAAATTCCGTGTAACCGCCGTTCATGGTGGTGATGTTCACCTGCCAGGGCTTTTGCCCCTTGATTAAGGGCGAAACAAAGAACGACTCCGAGCCGTCCGCTGCCATGGCTGTCCCGTCCGTTTTGGCGATGGCCAGGACCGCATAGGTGCGCTTGGGGTTCACTTGGGAATCCGATTGGAAGCCGCTCAAGTTTTCTCCCGAGGCGATGCCCAAGAACGAAAAGGTATAGTTGCCGGAAGCGACGGTTTGATTCACGGAGACCGCATCCCCGCTTTCAAAGGCACGGGCGAGGCCGGACATGCCGGAGTGTTCGGCGGCCTCCCCAGCGGATAGGAACCGCCAGGATGCAAAGCCGGTGATGGACAGGGCGAGGACCAACGCCGCAACAAGCGCGGCCGCCAGCGGCCGCTTTTTGGAAAACCGTTTCATAGTCTGTTCCTCCTGTACACGGTTTCGGATGGTTTGGTTCAATTGGTCAGAAGGGAACTCTTTTGGCGCGAGCGCCTGCTGCAGCAGGCGGTTCAGATCGGATTCATTCATGATCGGCAGCCTCCAAACGTTTCAGGATTGCTTTGCGTGCATGGTATAACCGGCTTTTGACCGTCCCCTTGGGAAGCTTCAGCAACGAGGCGATCTCCTCGAGGGGCAGCTCCGCCGTATAGTAGAGATACAGCGGGACCCGGTGCGCGTCGTCCAACGCTTCTACGGCCCGCCGGACCATTTCCGCTTGTTCGCGGGCGATGGCGATCTCTTCCGGCTGGTCCTCTTTGGCCCCGGCGAAACGCCCTTGCAGGCCGTCCTCCGGCAGGGATTCCATGGGGGCGATGCGCTGCCGCCGGGCAAATTTCCGCCGCTTGTCCTTCCATAGGCGGAGGGCGATCGCGAGCAAAAAGGCCTTTGGATTGTCGTACCGGTCAATTTTGCGGCACAGTTCAGTGGCCTTCAGAAAGGTCTCCTGGTAGAGATCTTCCGCGTCGGGCCGGTTGGCGGCCAACCGGCAGCAAAAGCTGTAGACGGCTGCGCCATGCAGGCGAATGAGTTCGTTCAATTCCTGTATATTCAATGTTGCGTCATCCTTTGTTCGAACGAGAGGATTTTCAGGGGAGAGTCCCTTCACTCCCTATATGGTCACGGGGAAGGGGGCGGTTCAAATTTTGCAAAAATTTTGCGGATTCCGCAGCGGGCCTGGCGTTTGTAGGAAAGCGCCCCATGGGAATGGCAGCGGCCACCTAGGACGGGCTGCAAATATACAAAAATCCCGCGGATACGGCTATTGAAGGCCGTACCTGCGGGAAATTTATTCCTCAGAGGGAATGAGGTTTTTGTATTCGTGGACCTTTTCAAGAAATTCCGGCCACCGGTTGTTGTCCCGGATGGTTTGGGGGCAATTTTTGTCCATAAAGTCCGCGTGCTGTTTGACGTCGCCAAGCTGGAGGCCGTATGTATCGAGCAGGTAGGCGGTCAGCCGCGCCGCGTTGTCAAAGGTTTTTTCGAAGTCGCCGTCCTCGTTGACGCAGAGTTCCACGCCGATGCCGCAGAGATTGCCGCCGTCGCGCGTGCGCCGGTCCCCCGCATGCCAGGCGATTTCATCGTCCGGGATGTGGTGATAAATCTGGTGGTCGTCCACGGTATAATGCCAGGAGGTGTCGCCGCTCTTCCCGCTCAACAGATAGGCGCTGTGGCCCGCGGCGTCGGAACCTTCGGCGGTGTTGCCCGTCTCATGGATTACCACATATTTGATGGTGCGCCGTTCCCCGGGGCGGGCGGGCAAGGTCTCCGGGAGCAACTCCGTGTGGACGGGGATGCCAAAGATCTCCTCCGGGTAGACGCTCTCCTGCGGCTCCGGCTGGTGGCTGTTCACAACCGTCACCACCAGGAAGGCCGCCACGACCACAACAAAAACAAGGATGGGTACTGCGATGGCCCATCTGCGCCATGCAGCACCCCGTAGATCGGTTTGCATACTGTATTCGCTCTCCCAATGGCCCATAAAAGGGCTTCCCTTATTTTGTAAATTAATACTCAATCCCCCGCCGCGCGGCAACTCCAACGTCGTAGGGATGCTTTACCTTGCGGATCTCCGAAACGTAATCCGCGAGGGCCAGGAATTCCTCCGGCGGGTTGCGGCCGGTCAGGACCAATTCCAGATGGGGCGGTTTGTGCTCCACGAAGTCGAGCAGCGCCTCCGTATCCAGCATGCCTGTGGAGAGCGCCCCAAAGCACTCGTCCAGCACCAGAAGGTCGCATTCCCCGGCCTCGGCCGCCCGGCGCGCCTGCGCCAGCATCTGCGCGCTTCGCTGCGCGGCCTCCTGCCGCTCCGCTTCGTTCATCTGAAACGTAAATTTGACCACCTTCGGGGCAGGGATCAACGAAAACCCGGGGAGCAGGCGAAGGGAAGAGAGCTCGCCGGAGGAATCGTCCTTTAAGAACTGGGCGAGGAGCACCCTTTGGCCGCAACCGCAGGCCCGTGCACATAGGCCGACTGCGGCGGTGGTTTTTCCCTTCCCATCGCCGCAGTAAATGTGAATCAACCCTTTTTCCATACAGACCTCCCGCTTAGGAAATTTTTGTAAGAGCCCCCGTCTCGGACTGGAAATGGAAGATTTCCCCGGATGCTTTGGCCAGGAACAGGCCGTCCGGCGCGGGCAAAAGCTGGCAGAAATCGTCCGCCCCGCCAGCGGTATTGGTCAGGACAAGCCGGTTGTCCCCGGTGGACAGGTCAAACGCATAGATCGCGTTTGACGCGGAAGCGTCGGAGGCCGCCAATGTGTAGTAGACGATCCCGCCGGACACAGCCGGTTGGTAGAGGACGCGGCCGTCCACCAGCTTCCTGGCGCCGCCCCCGTTTGTCTGCACAGCACAGAGATTCGATTGGGCGTCTATGAAGAACAGCTCGCCCTCCCAGAGATAAAACGGGACGGATGTGTAGTTGGCGGTGAGGCGGCGCGGCTGGCCGCCGGACGCGGGCAGCGCATAGAAGCCGTCTTCCGTGGAGAAGTAGATGACCCCGTTCTCCGCGAGAAGGGCCTGGGTAATCTTGCCGCCGGTAGAACCTCCGGTGGCGGTAAACAAAATCTGCTCGGTTGTTCCATCCGGCGTTACGCGCAGGATGGCATAAGAAGCATCGCTGCCGTTGGCGAACAGATAGAGATACCCGCTGTCCGCGCCGAACACGCGCAGCGTAAAGGAGGATGTGCCGAGAAGCGCCTCCCCGGAGAAATCGCGCACCAGGGAGGTTCCATGATACAGTTTATTCTCCGACGTGTAAGAATATCCGCCGTTGGCAGCAAGCAGGCTGTCGGCGTTTGAAACCCCTGTGTCGGACAGGGTGGTTCCGTCCCAGACCATCAGTTTCCCGCCGTTTTCGCTGGAGGGATCCGGCTGAAAGTACAGCGTCCCGCCGTCCGCAGAGAACAGCGCCTGCCCGGCATCCTCCAGGGTGGAGCGGAGCATCACGCCGGGGGTTGGCGATTGATCCATGGCCTCGCTGCCGCCGGCCCCTTCCTGTACCGGCATGGGGTTCTCCTCCTGGAAAACCTGCGGGGCGCAGGAGGAATTCGCTGTGGGGGTGCCGGTGTCCGGCGGCACGGCCCCGCTTGAGGCGGTGTCCTGGACTTGCTTTTCTACGGCAGCGTCCTGGCTGGAAATGGACGCCTGCTCTTCCACTTCGCCATCCGCCGCCCCGCCCAGGGAGGCAGCCTCCGGAATGCAGCCTTCATCCATGCGGTCCTCTGCGGGGTTCCCGGCGGTAAGGGCTGCTTCCGGTTCCCCCGCCTCGGGTTCTGCTTCGCCGGCTTCTGCCCCACCGTCTAGCCCGCCGTTCCCGCCCGCCTCATCATATTGCATGACCGCAGCGGTATCGTTGCTCTTTGTGGATAAGGAGGGCTGTGTCAAATACAAAACAGGGAATACGCCGACCACCAGCAGGAGCAGCAGGGCGAAACAGACCTGCGCCGCCGGACGGCGGTAAAAGGGCTTTGCGCGCCAGACGTCTTTCACAGCCTGCTTTTCCTGCGCCTGTTCCATGCGTTTTTTCGCCAGTTCCAGCGTGCGCTGCTCGAAGTCCTCCGGAAGCCGGAGGTGGTTCATGGCGGCGCGATAGAGTTCGGTGTTTTCCTGCGGCCCACGGCCTTCGTCCTGTTTCATTCGTCAAACCCTCCTTTCAAACTCTTTTTTAAAGCGGCGCGCCCGCGCGCCAGCCAGGTGCCCACCGTGGCGGGCTTTTTATGTAGAAGTTCTGCGATTTCATTGATGCTGTAGCCTTCATAATAGTGAAGATGAATCACATTTCGATAATTTTGTGGCAAAGCCAGGACCGCCTGCATAACGCCGGTTTCCTCCTCGGGCAGATAGCTGAGGTCTTCCGAGAGCCCTTCGGTGTGGCGGTTCCAAAAGCTTTTGACATGGTTCTTGCAGCGGTTGATGGTAACACGGATCAACCACGCTTTTTCGTGCTCTTCGCTGTCAAACTGCGGACGCTTTGTAAGCACGCTGATAAAAACCTCCTGCGCAATGTCCTGGGCGTCCTGTAGGTTTTTTACATTGGAGAAAGCGATGCGCAGTACCATAGAAGAATATTTTTGCAGCAGTTCGGTGAATTCCGCCTGCTCCTTCTGTTCCACCTCGCGTCCTCCTCTCCTCTAGTAATAATACAAACTACACGGCCGAAACTTTTCAAGGGTTGACAAATTCCGCCGGTAGCTGAAATTCTTCCCAAAGGGCGGTAGGCCCCAGGGAAGTCCATGCAATTGTCTCTATTATAAAAGAAAGAGGCGGTTTATACAAGGGCACGCAGGCAACCGTCCGCCTCTGAAAAAATTTCCAGGATCAAGCGCGCCCCCAGGCGGACTCCGTCGATGAAGGATTCCTCGCAGGAGAGGGACTGGATATCCAGGTTGTGCTGGACCAGGGCGGCATAGAGCTGCTTTTCCGCGCTGGTGAGCAGGGGCAGAAGTTTTTCCTCCGTCTCGGTGAGATCGTTGACCAGACGGCCATAGGGCGAGTCCGGGAGGAACGCCTTTCCGCTGGGATTGAGATTCCCATAATAGAGGTCTTGCAGGATGGTTTTCATGGTGGATGCTCCTTTCTAGCTTATTAAGCTTAATAATATTATAAAGCTTATGTGAGTTGTATGCAAGTCCATCAGGCAATATAATAAAGAAAGAGAGAAAGGAGCGGTGAGATGGGTGATTTAAAATATCGGGAACGCCTATCCTCTTCGGTGGATAAGGGGCTATATAGAGCGATCCGCAAGTATTCCATTGAGACACGGATTCCCCTTTCAAAATTACTGGATGAAGCGATCGAAGATTTTTTGAAGAAGAACGGCGTTTCCTATGAGATAGAAGACAATCTGAGAAGAAACCTGTAACATAAGTGAAAGCAAGATCCTTTTCAGAAAAGGAATGCAGGGAAATTGCCGACGCACTTGGCTGCGAATACGAGGGATTTTTCTTCTTGGAAAACGGCAATCGCATATAGTGCGTTCCTGAAAAGGGGCGGCAGAAGAACCAGCCGGGCACGGATTCGTGCCCGGCTGGTGTGCGTTTCCAGCTAAAAAACAAGCTCTGGAACGGGAGAATACGCTTAGCAAAACCAGAAAAGGATATTCGCGCATGGAATACAGGGATTCTTTTGCAAGTTATCAGGAAAACATAAAATAGTCTTCACACAGCGGTCACATTGCACTGGCATAATAAAATCACACCGAGGGGGACGGAAGGAACCCAAGGGATGAAACAGACAACCATCCATTGATATAGAGGATTTCTTGGAAAGGAAATGATTTTATGTATAATCCGAATGAAATGGACAATACTTTGAACGAAGAACACAACAACACGCAGGAAATGCATCCGGAGACGGACGCTGCTTCCGTAGAACAGGCAAATTTTGAAAATACAGAGGGATCCAGCAAGGAACCCTATGAAGCGACAGAGAATGGTTCTGCTGAAACTACAAATACCGTTCCAGAGGAACAAGCTTCCAATGAAGCACATGCCGAACAAACACAGGCGCCGTCTTATACGTCCGCTTACACCAATCCTACAAACAGCTATTCCCATTATCAAGCCAATCCCTATGGCCAGCAGCCGTACAACGCATACCACCAATCGCAGGGGAATCCATCCTACTCTCCTTACGGTGGGTATTCCGGCAGCGCCAATGGACAAAGCGATTACAGCGAGCACCAAAGCCAGGTAATGTGGCAGGGCGACTATTACCACAGCTATCAGAACCCATACGCACAGGCAGCCCAGAAGCCGCAAAAGCCGAAAAAAGAAAAGAAGCCGATGTCCAAAGGCAAAAAGACAGCCCTGAAGGTTGTAGCCGGCGTGATGGCGTGCTTGATGGTTTCCGTCGGCTCCATCGGCGGCTTTGTCGCCCTGATTAACAATGGTTATATCTCCGTCAATAACTCTGGGAACTCCACAGAACCGGCGTTTACCATCAACAAACTGGTGGATAACAATCAGCCGGCCAGCACAGTATCCGGTGAACTGACTCCCCAAGAGGTGGCAAAGAAGGTCATCCCGTCTGTGGTATGCATCCAGAATTATCAGAGAAGCAACAATAATTCGATGTTCTTCTTCGGTGGAGGGGCGCAGAGCGGTGACGCGGGCGATGAAGTCTCTCCGGTGAGCGAGGGTTCCGGCATCATTGCGACAAGCGATGGCTATATCATCACCAACGCCCACGTGGTGGAGGGTGCCTCTTCCCTGAAAGTGATTTTGTCGGACGGCACAAGCTATGAGGCGCAGCTGGTTGGCAGCGACAGCATCACCGATTTGGCCGTCATTAAGATCGATGCAACTGGTCTGCAAGCCGCAGAATTTGGTTCCTCCGGCGATTTGGAGGTTGGCGACAGCGTCATGGCAATCGGCAACCCGGGCGGCTTGGAACTGAGTTCCAGCGTGACGCAGGGCATCGTTTCCGCCCTGAACCGCCAGATTACCAACAGTGAAACCGGCTACACGATGGATTGCATCCAGACCGATACCGCCATTAACCCCGGCAACTCCGGCGGCGCACTGGTCAACATGTATGGCCAGGTGGTTGGTATCAACTCCAGCAAAATCGTGGCGGAAGGCTACGAAGGGTTGGGCTTTGCAATCCCGATTGACGATGCACAGTCCGTTATCAGCAATTTGAAGGAATACGGCTATGTGAAAGACAGAGCGGTGCTCGGCATCACCGGCCAGTATTTGGACAGCATGTCCGCCCGTTTTTATGGCCTGACCTCCGGCATGTATGTAGCGTCCATCAGCAATGAATCCGTTTCGAACGCGGGCATTACCCAGGGATGCATCATCACAAAGATCGATGATACGAACATCACAAGCAGCAGTACCATCACTTCTTATGTGAGCAAGTTGAAGCCGGGCGACACGGTGACCTTGACCGTGGTCAACGATCTGACAGGACGCACATTCACTGCGGATGTAACGCTGGTACAGGCCAGCGGCCAATAATCGATTACAAGACTCTTTTTCATAAATTCTTCCTTATCCAAACCGGGAGGGGCGGGGCCGAAAGGCTCCGCCCCTTTCGGTTTTGTGGATTTATTATAGCATTACACTGCATGGCGGTTGGCAGACCGTTAACGCCGGGGGCTTGTGGCTGAATTTGCGGGAAATATTTACATTCCATCAAAGAGGCCAGAAACAGTGAAACAAAAACGACTCTCTTAGATGGCCAGCGGCCATCTAAGAGAGTCGTTTTTCTAAAATTTTAATACGGACCCGGTTTACGGAGCACAACCCGCTTGGCATCCCGGCAAAATCGGAATCCGGCCAGAGAAATCCAGGAGGGTGCTTTCCCGTTACCGCACAGGCGTATAGTTGATGACGGCTTCCTCGTCGGTCGCTTCCAGCTTGAAAATGACCGGACGCAGGCCGTCGTTGCAGCTGCAAATCGCCACGCCCGGCTTGCGGATCCAATCTCCGTAGTAGAAGAGCCCGTTTTCTGCGCCGTGGGCCAGGGCGAACACATACTGATAGATCGCTTTCCAAGCCTCGTCGCAGAACCCTTCCGGCTTTGCGTGGTCCGCATAGAACACTTGCCCGGCCTTCATCATGGGGCATGCGGTCAGCCCCTCAACGCCGTACTCCCTGGAGAGTTCTTCATCCAGCGTTGTTTTTAAGACCGTGATTCGAACTTTTTTCATGCAAGCTCCCCCTACAAATATTTTTCTATTCAGCGGAAAGGGCTTCCAGCTCTTCCAACCATAGGCGTGCGCTGGCGTCGCTGGGCATCCGCCAGTCGCCGCGCGGAGAGAGCGCGACCGTGCCGACCTTGGGGCCGTCCGGCAAGCAGGACCGCTTAAACTGCTGCGCAAAGAAGCGCCGGTAGAAAGTGTATAGCCATTTATAGATGGTGGCGGCGTCATAAGTGCCCGAAAAGGTGCGCAGCGCCATCCGGTAAATCTTTGACGGAGGGAAACCAAAGCGAAGCATGTGATAGAGGAAGAAGTCGTGCAGCTCGTACGGGCCGACCAGGCTTTCCGTCTTCTGCGAGATCACGCCGTCCACGGGCGGCAAAAGCTCGGGGCTGACCGGGGTGTCCAGGATGTCTTCCAGCACTTCGCAGAGCGCGCCGCCGGACTGCTGGGCGGCATAGTGGACCAGGTGGCGCACCAGGGTTTTGGGCACGGAGGCGTTGACCGCATACATGGACATGTGATCGCCGTTGTAGGTCGCCCAGCCGAGCGCCAGCTCGGAGAGGTCCCCGGTCCCGATGACCAAGCCGCCGTTCTGATTGGCCAGGTCCATCAAGATTTGGGTGCGCTCGCGCGCCTGGGCGTTTTCATACGTCACGTCGTGTACCGTGGGATCGTGGCCAATGTCCTGGAAATGGCCGCTCACCGCGTCGCCGATCGGCACGGTGCAAAAATCGACCCCCAGAAGCTCGGCCAGCTTTTCCGCGTTGCCCTTGGTGCGGCCGGTGGTGCCGAATCCGGGCATGGTCACAGCCAAAATGCCCTTGCGGGGCAGGGAAAGCGCGTCGAATGCGCGCACGGTCACCAGCAGCGCCAGGGTGGAATCCAACCCCCCGGAGAGCCCCACCACGGCATGTTGGACGCCGGTGTGGGCTAAGCGGGTCTTTAATCCGGATGCCTGGAGATGCAGGATCATCTCGCAGCGGCCGGAAAGGTCCTGCGCATCCTGGGGCACAAAGGGGAGGCGCGCAAACGGGCGCGTCAGGGTCAGCTCCGGAAGGGATAGGGAGAAGGGGATGGGCGCCGGGCCGCCGAAGCGGTCCGCCCAGGTGTTTGCGCGGCGGCGCTCCTGCACCAGGCGCTGCAAATCGACCTCTGCGGTGACCAGCCCGGTGGTAAAGGGCTGGCTTTCCGCCAGGATCGCGCCGTTCTCTGCGAGCAAATCGTGCCCGGCAAAGACCAGGTCGGTGGAGGATTCTCCCTCCCCGGCATCCGCATAGGCATAGGCGCAGAAGAGCCGCGCCGATTGGTCGCGGACCAGGCTGCGGCGGTAATTCGCCTTGCCGATTACTTCGTCGCTGGCGGAGGGGTTCAGGAGCACTGTCGCCCCGCATTGGGCCATGCGGCTGGAGGGCGGCTCCGGGACCCAGAGATCCTCGCAGATCTCCACGCCCACGGTGAACTCCGGCGCATCCGCGCAAGAATAGATCCGTTCACGCCCGAGCAAGGTCTCCTGCCCACAGAATGTGACCGGGATAGGCGTGTCCGGTGCGGGCGAAAAATGGCGCGCCTCATAGAATTCGCTGTAGTTTGGAATATGGCTTTTGGCCGTGAGGCCCAACAGCTTTCCCCGGCAGAATACGGCGGCCACATTGTAAAGCGACGCGCCAAACGCGGCGGGAAGGCCCACAACGGCCAGAAGATGGTACGAAGCGCTTTCCTCTATGAGTTCCTGAAGCGCGCGTTCCGCCGCTTGCAACAGCGTCGTATCGTGGAAGAGATCGCCGCAGGTATAGCCTGTCAAGCAGAGCTCCGGGAACACAATGGCGCTGACGCCCTGCTCGTTGGCAGCGCGCAGCAATGCGGAGATGGCCGCTTTGTTGGAGACGCAATCTGCCACGCGAATGTGCGGGGTGGCGGCGGCGATCCGAAGAAACCCGTCATTTTTCATGGTCGACATCCTTTCCTTGCTACTTTTCGAAATGAAATCGCTTAGCCCTCCGCTCCGGGTATTTTTCCTATATGCTGCGTGCGGGAGGGGGAGCCGTAGGATTCCAGGGATATTGGCGGGAGAGTTCCCAATTTCTTTGCAGGAACCGGTTCCCAAACACGGAACAAGAAAAAAGGGCGATGCAGCTTTCTGCATCGCCGGTTGACGTCCGTGTCAACGGATGGAATAGTCTTTTTCCAATTTCTTGTCCGTCGGCGCACACACTACATCCGGCAACTGCGGGGACAGCGGGTCGAATGATTCCGCCGTATAATGCCGCATCGCACGGTTAATCCGGCGCATGTTGGTTAAACAGCCGCGCATGGATTTCTTTTCGTTGTGCATGCGGAGTACGTACCAGTAACAGCAAAGCGCGGTTTTTCGCGTGAGCGCAAGATAGCTTTTGCGGTATTGGCAGAACTGGCCGCTCTTTTCCAGTGACACGCGCACCATCGCAACGGCGCGGATAAAATCGTTGATCTTGCTGGCGTTGATGGTGGCCAAGGTGCTGCCGCTGCGCTGTACATAATAATAGAGGGGTTCATCCAGGATGGCGATGCGCTCTGCATGGGCAAACACGCGGTTTGCGGTCGCCATGTCTTCAAACGCGATGCTTGGAAACTGGATGTTGTAATCGGTAAACAGGGAACGCTTGTACATTTTGTTCCATACCAGGCTTTGGATCTGCATATCGCGCAAAAGCTTGTTCATCGCTTCTTCGCGGGTCAATACCCCGCTGCACCGGAACGGGTATTCAAAGGTAAAGCCGGAGTTTGGAAAGAGATAATAATAGTAACAGCAGGAAATCTGTGCGTCGTTCTCCACACAGGCGTTGTACAAACGCTCCAAGAAGTTGGGCGCAACGTAATCGTCGCTGTCGATAAAACAGATATATTCCCCGCGGGCGAGGCTCAAGCCGCGGTTGCGCGCTTTGGACATGCCGCGGTTTTTCTGATCGATTACGGTGATAAAATCATATTTTTGCTCAAATTCACGCAGAATATCCAGGGAGTGATCGGTGGAACCATCGTTGACAGCGATAATCTCCCGATCCTGAAAGGTCTGTTTTACAAGGCTGGTAAGGCATTTGCGCAAAAATTTCTCCACGTTATAAACAGGGATGATGATGCTGACCGTGGGCGCTTTTGCTTCCATCTTTCAGACAGGCCTCCTTTCTTTGATTTCAGGTTACCCCGTACGGGATTAGCCGACGGGTGTGATGGGCGCTTCCGGGTCCGGCTGCACATCGGCCGAGGTTTCGGCGCCGCTGTCCGGCACGGTGGGGACCACCGTCCCATCCGTTGTGGCGGGCGGCTGTTCCGAAGAGGAATCTGCCGGCTGCTCCGTTGTGGGCGGCGTAGTGGTTTCCGGTTCGCTGTTGGTCGCAGGCGGTGTGGTGGTCTCCGGCGTGGAGGAAGCAGGCGGCGTGGTGGTTTCCGGCGTTGACGAAGATGGCGTCTCGCTGTTGGAAGCCGTGCCGTTGACCGGCTTGCCGGTATAATCCACCAGGACGGCCGTTGCCGGGTCGGTGTCCGGCCCGATGGAATAATAGGCCGGCGCAGGGCGGTAATACGAATTCGGAAGTTTTTCGGTCTTTACCACCTGGCCGTTTTTGTAATAAATGCGCTGTGCGCTGGCGCGGTATCCTTCCCGCGGTGCGGCGTCGTAGTGCATCGTTCCTTTTGCCATGGAATTGTCCACAGTGTACTTTGGCGTGGAATCGGGCTGGATGGTTTCCGTCAACTGGGAGGTAATCTCAATGGTATCATAGTCCGGAGATTGATACCCATACATGGTGACGGTCAATGTTTTTCCGCTCATGCCCGCGGAAATATACACAGGGTAATTTGTGGGGTTTTTAAACGAGAAGTTTAAATCCGGATAGCTGACCGCCGCATCCTGCCCAATGGGGCAATACGTCGCCTTGATCGAGTGGGAGGAGCGCTGCACGATCTCCATGGCGGACCGCAGGGCGGCGCCATAGATGGTGGTGCTCGTCTGGCAGACGCCGCCGCCATAGGACGGGACAAACTTGCCGTTGATGATGGCGTTCGCCTGCTTATATCCCTTTTCAGGGGTCGTATTCCCGACCACCTGCCAGTAGTCAAAGGTGCCGCCCGCCGGGATGCAGGTGCCGTTGACCGCTTCCAACGCGAGCCGCATGTTGGTGTTCCCGTTGCTGGTGTTGGTGGACACGGTGCTGTAGGTACCCAGCTTTTTCATATTGGCTTTGAGGTCTGCTGTGGACACCTGGTATGCTGTTTCGGTGACAGGCACTTCGACCGTGCCGGTCCCGCCTTCCTGTAGCAGGGCTTCGACCTGCTGGGTAAGTTCGTCGATATTGACCGTTACGCCGTTCTGCCCCTCTTCAAACGTAAAGGTTTCGCTCGCAGCGTCGAACGATTTAACGGTGGCGTCCTTTGCCGCCTGGTTGACCTCCTGGGTGAGCGTGGTCAAGGTTTCCTTGAGGTTGGTGGTGTCGGGCGTTGCGGTGATCTCATATGTTTTGGGCTGCGTCTCCAATGAGGAGAGAAGATCTTCGTCGGCCTGTTTGCCGTATTCGAAGGCCTCTTGCAGCACCTCATCCGTATTGTATGTGTAGGTAAAATTGGAGTTGGTCAATGTCCAGCTCTTATCGCCGGAGGTGAGGGTGATGTTGCAGGTGCTCAAGGACGGTTCCACGGCCTTGACCGCAGCGGTGGCCTCCTCCAGGGTCATGCCCTCGAGGTCAATCCCCTCGACCACAATCCCTTTCGGGAAAGTGGTGCGCTCCGCCGTTTGTTCCACGCCTGGTTCCTCGGAGGAAACCTGTGGGTCACCGAGCATTTTGATGCCGGCGCCGACTGCACAGACCACCACGACGGCTGCCAGAACACAGCCCCCGATGATCCATAGCCGTTTATGGTTTGTCTTGGACGCACCAGAATAGATATCGCGTCCGCTGTCTTGCTGTCTGTAATATCTTTTGCCGCTCATTTGGTGCCTCCCTATCTCTATCACAGGCCCTTGCGGGCCGCCGCTATTTTTTGCATACGCCGCCACTCAATCCTGCGGATTTAATAGTATGATATAACTTTTTTGAATAAAAGTAAAGTTACAGCTTTATCATTAATCACGCCAATTCCTGGCGGTTTACTTGCCATTTGCCTTTTTACGGGCATAATCGTTGTTTTTTAAGGGGTAGCGCAGAGATATCGGGATATTTTTGCAAGCGGCCCTTTCCAAGGATGCCTCCTTTTGTAGCGGATGGAGAAGATTTCGTGGTTCGTGTTGAATCGCCCTGAATATATGATATAATAATGAAATCAAAAGAGTTGTCGAAATCGTCCAAGGCAGGATAAATTTGCGGAAAAAGGATTTTTCCAATGCCAAAGGAGGGTCTTTGTGAAGGTATTGATTCTATCTGCCGCAACGGGAGGGGGGCATCTGCGCGCCGCCCGGGCGGTACAGACATGCCTGCGGGAGTATGAACCGTCCTGGCGCGTCGAGGTGGTGGATGCGCTCAAGTGCGTGGGGTCCCTGTTGGATAAAACATGCTGCGACGGTTACCGCTTCCTGGCGACCAAAACGCCAAAGGTCTTTGGACAACTATACCGCGCAACAAACGAAGAAAGCGTGCTCAACACGCTGATGACGCACTTCAGCGGGCTTCTCGGCCTGCGCCTGCTGCCCATGCTTCGGGAACAGGAGCCGGATCTGATCCTATCCACCCACCCCTTTGCCACGGAGATGATCTCCCATTTAAAGGAAAAGGGGCTGGTGCAGGCGCCGCTGATCTGCCTGATGACGGACTACGGCCCGCACCGCGCCTGGATTGCGCCGCGGGTGGACGCCTATGTGGTGAGCAATGAGGACATGCTCCCCGAGATGGTGGAGATGGGCGCCCCACGGGACATCATCTACCCGTTCGGCATCCCGGTGGACAATGTGTTTTTCAGCAAGGAAAACAAGGCCGCGCTGCTCCAGGAGATGGGGCTGGAACCGGGCGTGCCCACCATCTTATTCATGGCGGGCAGCTTTGGGGTGTCGGGTATTATGGATATTTACCGGGAGATCGCGGCGCAGGACATTGTGTTTCAGATCATTGTGATCACGGGCAAAAATCAAAAGCTCTATGAGGCGTTTGCCGTGGAGCTGGCCAAGAGCAAGCGCCGGACGAAGTTGATCTATTTCACGGATGAGGTGGAAAAATACATGCACGCCGCGGACCTGCTGGTGACAAAACCCGGCGGGTTGACGGTTTCCGAGGCGCTGGCGTGCGACATCCCCCTGGCGGTGTTCGACGCGATCCCGGGGCAGGAGGAGGACAACGCACAGTTCCTGCTCTCCCACAATATGGCGGTGCGCATCCGGGCTGGGGAGAGCTGCGGCAAGACCATCCGCATTGTTTTGGCGGACAACCGCCGGTTGGAGGACATGCGTTCTTCGTGCGAGCGCTTTGACAAATCCAAATCGGGGGAAAACATCCTCTGGCTCATCCGCTCGCTCACAGGAAAGGAGAAAGCGCTATGAGAATCTTGTTGCTATACGCCTCGGCGGGCGGTGGCCATAAGCGCGCGGCGCAGGCGATGGAGGCCTATTTCCGCGAGCACCTGCCGGGCGCAGAGGTGCGCGTGGAGGACGCGCTCCGGCATGTGGGGCGCGCGGTGAACGCGCTTTGCTGCGACGGATATAAGTTTTCCGCCAAGCATGCCCCGCAGATTTTTGGAACGCTGTACCGCAGCACCAACCGCGACACCAAATTCGCCGCCCTGCTGCCGCGGGTAAACGGGATGCTCGCCCGGAAGCTCCTGCCCTTGATCGAGGAGTTCCGGCCCGACGTCATCCTGGATACATACCATTTTGCCGGGCAGATGGTCTCGCGCCTGAAAGAGAAGGGGCTGGTCAGCGCCCCGCTGGTGAACGTGGTGACGGATTACGGCCCGCATATGGCGTGGCTGGCGCCGGAGGTGGACGCCTATGTGGTGGCGGAGGACGGGCTCCGGGATGCATTTGTCCGGATGGGCGCGCCCAAGGAAAAAATCCATACCTTTGGCATTCCAATCTTCGAGGCGTTTTACCAGGAGGAGGACCGCGCTTCGCTGCTGCGCGGGATGAACCTATCCCCCGAGCTGCCCACGGTTTTGATTATGGCGGGCAGCTTCGGCGTGAAAAACATCCTCCGCGTGTACCGCGACATTTCGACGCTGGGCACGGCGTTCCAGGTGATCGTCATCACCGGAAAGAATAAAACGCTTTACGAGGCGTTCCAAAAGGAGCTGCCAAACAGCTCCAAGCCGACCCACCTGGTCGAGTTTACCACCGAGGTACAGAAGTATATGCACGCATCCGACCTGCTCATCACCAAGCCCGGCGGGCTGACCGTCTCGGAGGCGCTGGCCAGCGGGCTGCCGATGGCCGTCTTCGACGCGATCCCGGGCCAGGAGGAGGACAACGCCCAGTTTTTGCAGGCACACAGGATGGGCGTCCGTCTCAAGAGCGGGGCGAGCTGTGCGTTTATGGTGCGGTCCCTCTTGCAGGACCCGCGCCGCTTGGCGGATATGCGCGCCGCGTGCAAAGCGTTCGATAAATCGGATTGCTGTCAAAACATCCTGTCTTTGCTACAGGAATTAACGAATGGGAAGAGGGAGTCAACTTGAAACCAAAATTTCGAATCGGCCTGTTGGGCTACTGCATCTTAGGGATCGCCGTCCTGGTGCTGATGGTGTTTGAGATCATGGACGGGAATGGCCCGATGATCGGCCTGGACGCGGTATTGCTGGCCTTTATTGCCTACATGATCTATAAAAGCGTCCGCGCTACAGGGAACGATACATCCACAAAACGATAGGGAACGGGTTGGAACGCCATCCGGCGTGGCTTGCCCGCTCGGGCGTACCTCTTGCCAGCGGCGTCTGGCACGGCATTGTAGGGACGTTCATAACGCAACAGAAAGCAACGGCTGCTGTTTTGGGGGAATCCTCCGGACAGCAGCCGTTTGATTTTTTCTTCATTCCAGTTTGTGTTCCTGGGGACTAAAATCCATACCCAAGTATAGATGGATTTATTTGGTGCGGTCAAACGGCGCTCCATCTTTATCGCAAAGTCAATTTCTCACAGGCTTTCTCCCTTGGCCCTGGAAAGCCGCGCCTTTCTGCCTATGCGCATAGAAAAAGGGAAGGCGAATATGCTTCGGCCTCCCTTCCGCGTCGTGATGGATTTTCACGGTGTACGCTTGGTCATGGAAATCCACCTATTTTTTTCTGCGTTTCCATTTTTTATTCATCTTATCCACCCAAGGCGTTGCCAGCCATTCGATCAGACTCGCTATAAACTCTGCGATAAAATCAATCATAAAATCCATCATACGATGTTTTTCTCCCCGCCATCATAAAAATCCGATTTGCCGCTCTGCCTTAAAAATATTACAAAACCTGTGAGCAGGCTGACCTCATTTCAGCCTGCTGGAAGCATGCTCTTCCCGGTCGGTCCGGTCTGGATCATGCGCGGGTCCGTCTTGGCTCGTCCGCGCATATAAATAGGAATCGTAGAGCATGCCGCGCTTGTAGACGCTGTTCCGCATAAGACCTTCCTGCTGGAATCCTGCCTTTTCCAAGACGCGGCGGGAGGCGAGGTTATAGGCGAACGGCACAGCGAAGATGCGCGCAAGGCCATAGGTTTGGAAGGCAAAGCCGCAGATCTGCCGGACTGCCTCCGGCATAATCCCCTGCCCCCAGTACGGCTCCGCAAGCCAGTAGCCGAGCTCCGCTGATTTAGAGGAAATATCCTCTCCGATGGAAAGGCTGATGCTGCCAACCGCCTCCCCATTCACCGCGATCGCGCGGAAGCAGCATCGGGCGGGGTCCGCGTCCAGGCAGCTTTGGATAAACGCCGCCGCATCTTGCTGGGTATAGGGGTGGGGGAAGGTGTCGCGCAGGTTGGCGGCGACTTTGGGGTTGTTGGCGTAGCGGGCGATGGATTCGGCGTCCTCCATCCGCCAGGGGCGCAGTTCAAATTCCATGGGATGTCCCTCCTGTCTCCGGCTTTTTGGCGCATTTCGGGCATTTGCCATAGATCGTCAATGTGTGGCTTTCCACAGTGAAGCCGGTCTCCTCCGCGATGGTCCGCTCCATGCCGGAGAGCGGGCAGTCGCAGAGCTTGATTTTGGCGTGGCACCCAGTACAGACCAGGTAATGGCCGTGCTGCTCCCGCGCCAGCGAATACCGCACCACACCGTCGCCAAAGTCGCTGCGTTCGACCAGCGCGTCCGCGGCGAAGCGCTCCAGGTTGCGGTAGATGGTGGACAGCGCCAGGGATGGAAACGCCGCCTTCATCTGTGCAAAGATGTCCTCCGCACTCAGCGGGTCGGTGCTCTGGCGCAGGACGCACAGCATGGCTTCGCGTTGTTTGGTGTTTTTCATAGCGGCGCTCCTTTCAAGATTGGATGGAACGGGAGGGCGGGGACGCAGCTGGCGCGTTGCCGCGCCAGCGTTTCGGCGTGCGCCGGAACCCCCGGCAAAAGGCCGGGGGGCGTCCCCGCTTGTCCCGGATTCGCTGCTTCTTATTATAAACAGAAAATCCAAAATTGCAATGGCGCGCGTTGCCCAGACTGCCGGGATGGTGTATAATAGGGACTTATGAATAGACATATCGGAGGTCCTGCCCCTTGAACGAAGTGTATCTCGACAATTCCTCCACCACCCGCGTATGCGAGACGGCGGCCGCCAAGGTGATGGAACTGATGACGGAAAATTACGGAAACCCTTCCTCCCTGCACGCGTTGGGCTTTCGCGCGGAACAAGCGTTGACCCAGGCGCGCCGGAGCGTGGCTGCGGCGCTGGGCGCGAAGGAGGAAGAGGTGTTCTTTACCTCCGGCGGGACGGAGAGCAACAACCTGGCCATTTTTGGCGCCGCATATGCCCGGAAGCGCATGGGGATGCATATCGTCACCACGCAGATCGAGCACCCGTCCGTGGCGAATGCCGTGCGCCAGCTGGAAAAGGAGGGCTGGGAGGTCACTTGGCTCCAGCCCGACCGCGAGGGCCATATCGCGCCGGAGGCTGTCCTGGAGGCGGTCCGGCCCGACACCACGCTGGTCAGCATGATGGCGGTCAACAATGAGGTGGGGACCATCCTGCCCATTGAGGCGGCGGCGCGCGCCATCGCGCTGAAGAAAGCGCCGGCCCTGCTCCATGTGGATGCGGTGCAGGCGTTTGGCAAGCTCGATACCAAGCCGGAGCGGAAAAAGATCGACCTGATGAGCATCAGCGCGCACAAAATTCACGGGCCCAAGGGCGTGGGCGCGCTGTATGTGCGCAAGGGCATCCGGATTCAGCCGCACTCCTTTGGGGGCGGGCAGGAGCGCGGGATACGGCCCGGCACGGAGGCGCTGCCCGCCATCGGCGGTTTTGGCGCGGCGGTGGAGGCGCTCCCGGCGGTGGGCGAGAGCTTGAAGCACGCGCAGGAGCTTGCCGCGGCCTGCCGGGAAAAATTGCGCGCGCTGCCCGGCGTGGCGCTCAATTCGCCGGAGGACGCGCTGCCCTATATCGTCAATTTCAGCGCGGGCGCGGTCCGCGCGGAGACCATGCTCCATTTCCTGGCGGCGCGGGGCGTCTATGTGTCGTCCGGGTCCGCTTGCTCCAAGGGGAAGCAGAGCCCGGTGTTGGAGGCCATGCAGCTGCCCAAAGAGCGGATTCAATCGGCCCTGCGGGTCAGCTTTTCCCGGTTTAATACGCTGGAAGACGTGGACGCCCTCATCGAAGGGGTGCGCGAGGGCATGGCCAGTTTGGCTGTCAAAAAATAAAAGTAAGGATTTGTAAGATGAAAGAGATTATTTTGATCAAATTGGGTGAAATTGTATTAAAGGGGCTGAACCGCCAGAGCTTTGAGTTCGCCCTGATCCGTAACCTGCGCCGGCGTTTGGAACCGTTGGGGAAATTTGATATCCGCGAGGCGCAGTCCACCATCTATGTGGAGCCCCTGGAGGATGGCATCGACTTGGGAGCTGCGGCGGAGCGCGTGGGGAAGGTGTTCGGCGTGATCGCCTTCTCCCGCGCGTGCATGGCGGAGAAGAACATGGACAGCATCCTGAAGACCGCGGCGGACTACCTGCGCGACCAGTTGAGCACCATCTCCAGCTTTAAAGTGGAGAGCAAACGCTCCGATAAACATTTCCCGCTGAAATCGCCCGAGATCTCCGCGGCGGTGGGCGAATACCTGTTGCAGCAGTTCCCCAACCTGCACGTCGACGTGCACAACCCCGACCTGGAGGTGCGGGTGGAGGTCCGCGACTTCGGCGCGTATATCCATGGGAAAGCGCTGCCCGGCGCGGGCGGCATCCCGGTGGGGACGGGCGGCAAGGCGGCGATCCTCATCAGCGGCGGCATCGACAGCCCTGTGGCTGCCTGGCAGATGGCCCGGCGCGGCCTGGAATTGACGGCTGTCCACTTCGCCAGCCCGCCCTACACCAGTGAGCGCGCGGAGCAGAAGGTGGTCGACCTGCTGCAAAAGGTCAGCGAATATGCGGGCCGGATGTTTATGTTTACGGTGCCGTTTACGAGGATTCAGGAGGAGATCCGGGACAAATGCCCCGAGGAGTACTTCACCTTGATTATGCGGCGCTTTATGATGCGCGCCGCGGAGCGCATTGCGCGCAAGGAGGGCTGTTCCGCGCTGATTACCGGCGAGAGCCTGGGGCAGGTGGCCAGCCAGACGCTGCAGGCGATCGTCTGCACGGACGCGGCCGCGATGATGCCGGTGTTCCGCCCGCTGATCGGCACGGACAAGAGCGAAATCGTCGCAATGGCGCGCAAAATCGACACATACGACCTCTCCATCCAGCCATACGAGGATTGCTGCACGGTCTTTACGCCGAAGCATCCGCGCACCCGCCCGGAGATGGAAAAGCTCTTGGAGGCGGAATCCGCATTGGACAGCGAAGCGCTTTTGGAGGACTGCGTGAACCGCACGACCTTCCGGAAGATTACGGCGTATCGTTGAGGAAATCAAGTGGGTGCCGCGGCGCACTCTTGCCCGCGGATGAGCGAGAAAATGGATCTGGAATTTTGCATACACATTTGGAAATTGTGAAGCGTTACCGTGAGGAGGTTACATCGGAATGAATGCGGAAATTATCTCTGTGGGCACCGAATTGCTTTTGGGCCATACGGTCAATACGGACACCACCATCATTGCACGCGAGCTTTCCGCGCTGGGGATCGACCTGCTCTTTTCCTGCACGGTGGGCGACAACGCAGAGCGCCTGCGCGCCGCATTGCGCGAAGCGCTCTCGCGCAGCGACGTCGTGATCACCACCGGCGGGCTTGGCCCCACAGGGGACGACCTGACCAAGGAGACCATCGCGGAGGCGGCGGGCGTGGAGCTCGTTTTGCATGAGGAGAGCCGCCAGCGCATCGAGACCTATTTTAAAGGGCGCTACTGCGGGGAAAACCAATACAAACAGGCCATGCTGCCCAAGGGGTGCACGGTCTTCCCGAACGATGCGGGCACGGCGCCGGGCTGCGGCTTGGAGACGGACACGGGCAAGGTGGTCATCATGCTGCCCGGCCCGCCGTCCGAGATGGAGCTGATGCTCAAGCGCTATGCGGTGCCGTATCTGGCGCAGCGGGAACAGGCGGTCATCGTCTCCCGGATGGTGCGCGTGTTTGGCATTGGGGAGGGCGCGGCGGAGGAAAAGATCCGCGATCTGACCGAAGGGGCCAACCCGACCGCGGCGACGTATGCCAAAGAGAACGAGATGTTTGTGCGCATAACGGCCAAGGCCGCGACAGAGCAGGAGGCCGCCGCCCTATGCGAACCGGTGGTGCGGGAGGTCTGTGCGCGCCTAGGCGAATTCGTTTACGGCGTGGACGTGGAGAGCCTGGAGGAAGTGGTGGTGCATGGCCTGCAAGAAAAGGGGCTGCACTTGGCCACTGCCGAATCCTGCACCGGCGGCCTGGTCGCCAAGCGCCTGACGGACGTGCCAGGCGCATCCGAGGTGTTTGAGATGGGCGCGGTGACCTATTCCAACGACGTCAAGAGCATGTTGCTGGGCGTGCCGGAGGAGCTGTTCCCCGCGTATGGCGCGGTGAGCGAGCCGGTGGCGCGCGCCATGGCCGAAGGCGTGCGGAAAAAAGCCGGGGCCAGCTTGGGGCTTGGGATTACGGGCCTCGCCGGGCCCGGCGGCGGTACACCGGAAAAGCCGGTCGGCCTGGTCTATATGGCATTGAGCGATGGGACGCACACCTGGGTGCGGCGGATGGACCCGCCGGGCCGCGTCAAGAACCGCACGTGGGTGCGCGACCGCGCGGCGCACTATGCGCTCGATATGGTGCGGCGGTATCTGGCGGGGCTGCCGGTGGAAGGACACGCGGTGTAAGCCGCGTCCCGATTTACTTCAAAGAAACGGAGGGAAAAACGATGGATGCTGGACTGCTGTTTTTTCAGGCGCGCCGGACATCCCTGTGTGAGCAGGAGGTGCGCAAAGCGGCGGCAAACCTGCGGGTTGCCCTGCAGGGCGTCAATGCGAGCGCACGCAGGGAGGGCTTGTGCCGCGCATTGGCCTCTTTCCTGAAAAAGTACCCCTTGATTTATCTGGTGAGCGCGGTGGAAGGCGGGCGGCTGCTCTGCGCGGACACCGTGTTCCAGGCGCTGCATGTGCCGCTGGACGAACAGGGCGAACCCAAACATGTGCGCCGCCTGACGGGTTTCGACGCCTGCGGCTATTTGCTGGAGAGCCAGACGCAGGCGATTGTCCTTTTGCCGGATCTGCCGGAAGAGCTGCGGATTCAACTGCCTGGCACCCAGCGGCGTCTGGTGGAAAAATTTGGCCTGACGCCAGTCCCTCCCCCGAAGGAGGTCGACTACGAGGCGTTGATCGAGCCCTTCTTTACGAGGTGATGTCCTATGATGGATTTGCGTTCCCAGATGAAGGTCGTAGACCTGTTGCTAAAGCTGTTCCGCGGCGACTTGCAGCACATCAACCCGTATCCGTTTGTGCCGCAGAAGCACAAAAATATCCCCAACGCCGATTCGGGCGGCCTGATGCGTTCCATCCCGGAACACGAGGGCATACCAAGCGCCCATCTCCAGCGCTTTTTTGAAGAGCTGGATGCCTGCCCATCCATCCATGTGCACAGCGCGATGGTGCTCCGCCATGGGAAGATCGTCGCGGAGGGGAGCTGGAAGCCGTATTCCGGCAGCTATCCGCATATGATGTTCTCGCTCTCCAAGAGCGTGGTGAGCATGGCGGTGGGGTTTGCCGTCCAGGAAGGGCTGCTCGCCCTCGACGACAAGGTGGCCGGATATTTCCCGGATAAAAATGTGCTGTTCCGCAGCCCGCGCATCAACAACATCACGGTGCGCCATCTGCTCAATATGACCTCCGGATTAAAATTCAACGAGGTCCATTCCGTGGTGGAGAAGGATTGGGTCCGCGCCATTTTGCAGTCGGACTGCTCATTTGAGCCGGGGACGGAATTCAGTTACAACAGCTTAAATACGTATTTGCTCAGCGCCATCCTTTGCAAGAAAACGGGGATGGGCCTGGTGGAATACCTGACGCCGCGCCTGTTTGACCCCCTGGGGATTCACAATGTGAGTTGGGACGTGTGCCCCATGGGGATTGAAAAAGGCGGCTGGGGTCTCTGGCTGCGCACCGTGGACATGGCCAAACTGGGGCAGTTTTATTTGCAGCGCGGCCGGTGGATGGTGGATGGCAAAGAAAAGCAGCTTTTGCCGGAGGACTGGGTGATCGAATCCACCAAAATGGACACGCCCACCCGCGAGGGCGACTACTCCAAGGGATACGGCTACCAGATTTGGAGCTTTGGGGCCAAGGGCGCCTATCAGTTCAACGGCATGTTGGGGCAATATGTGATCGTCCTGCCGGAGCGCGATATGGTCATTGCGATGACGGGGGGCAGCCCAAGCCTCTTTGCGGACGAGACCTGCCTGATCGTGGAGAAATACTTTGGCGATGCGGCAAAGGGGCTCTCGGACGATCCGCTGCCAAACGACATCCGTGCCCTGCGTTCGCTGCGCAACGCCCTGGGGAACCTCTATGCCATCCGGGAAACCGCCCCAAAGCCAAAGCGCCTTTCCACTTGGAGCCGTGTGTGGCGGCGTGTGTTCCCGGAAAAGCAGGTTGTGCCAACGGTCCCACCGGAGCTGCGCAAGCTCAACGGCCGTCAGTATCAGTTGGAAAGCAGCTCCGCCGCCCTGATGCCCTTGATCTTGCAGGGGACCACCAACAATTTTGGCGCCAACATTTCCAAAATCAGCATGGAATTTTCCCCCGGCGAATGCCGCCTGATCGTGGAGGATGGTGCGGAGACCAACCTCATTGTGGCGGGGATGGACGGGACCCCGCGCAAGGGCTGCGTGACCCTGAACGGCGAGATCTATGCGGTCGGCAGCACGGCGCGCCTGACGACGGACGAGGACGATCGCCCGGTGTTGAAGGTCTTTATCTGTTTCACAGAGACCCCGAGCGTCCGGATTATGAAATTCATCCTGTACAGCCCGGAGCGGATGCTGATCCGCTTTGACGAGCTGCCGAGTGTGGAAGCTTCGCTTGAGGTGCTCTTTTCCCTGGTGGGCGGCAGGGAGAACCAGAACAGCCTGAATAAACTCTTTATGGATACCGTGGGGCAGCAGCGCTTGGACGAACGCGTCGCGCAGGTTTCGCGCCCACGGGTGAAGGCCACGCGGGTGAGGCCGTGAGTGGCCGCCCGCCAAACGCATGGAATGCGTTTTTGCCGGAGAGGATCTCCGGCAGGAGCGCGCCGTGCGCGCCCGGCGGGCGGGAACAGCAAAGCATGCAAAGAGGGGCGCGTTTGACAAACGGAAGCAATGCGGCGAATGACACGGGCAGCCCCTAAAAAGAAAAGACAACGGCATCCAAGCGGGAAGAAATCCCATGGACGCCGTCTTTTTCTTTATTCTTTATATATAGATTTTTTCCAGCTGCTATTTACAGCGGCCGCGGCTTCGTTCGCATGGCGTGGCCCAAAGATCGGGAATGGGAAAAATGCGTTGAAAGAGTCTGCTTTTTGCGAAAAACCAAAGCCTGGACGCAATACGTCGCATGACAGAAGAAAAACCGCTCTGTGCATCACACCAGAGTTTATTCGGAAAATGGTTTTAACCGCGCGGTGAGATAAGCCTCCGCCTGTTCAAAGGTACAGTTGGGGCTCAGGGTGGTGTACGTTTCGCGATTAAAGAGGAGACCGTCGTCCGTCTCGAGGAAAACGCCATAGTTGCCCCCGCCAAGGCTGTAGTTGGCCAGGTCCGAATAATACAACGTCAGGCCGTTTTTGGTATATGTATCGTCCGCTTTGTACTGCCGGACAGGGATGAAATAGCCGCGCATACCCGCCCGCATGGCAGAGACGATTTCGGTCCCTTCGACCCATGTATGCAGATAGATCGGCCGGGGGAGCAAAACCGTCACCGTTTCCCCGGCGTCGAGGTCTCCCCGATCGCGCGGATCGTCCCCTGAAAGGCCGGGGTATGGTATGTTTGGAACGCCTCCTTTTCCGATAAAAACGCCATTTCACTTTGATGTTCTGGGAGAACAACGGAGGTCCGGAGAGGGACTGCGCGTATTTGCGGCGAGGAACGCGCCAGAGGGAGTTCATTGTGCGCCGTTAGCCAGAACATCGTGAGGAAGGACACCAAAAAACTGAATAAGCCGATCGCAATCCATACAATCTTTTTTCTCATAAGATAATTTTAGCGAAACACAACGGTTTTGTCAATCTTTCAACGCGAAAGCGTCCCCACAGGTAGGGAATAGTTCCCACCCGTGAGGACGCTTTTTTCAAAGGGATGGCTATTTTGCCTGGGACTCGAGGAACACCAAGTGCGCGATGCCGGGGATGCTCTCGCCCTGCTGCGAGGATGTGGTGGACATCAATGCGCCGGTGCCGATGAAGAGCACCTTTTTGAGCTCCCCGGAGGAAAGCTGCCGCAGGATGATCGAGCACAGCACCGCGGCGGAGCACCCGCAGCCGGAACCGCCGGCGTGGACGTCCTGCGCCTGGCGTTCGTAGATCATCAGGCCGCAATCGTTGTGAATTTCCCTGATGTCGATGCCGTCCTTTTCCAGAATCTCGTCCATCAGCTCGCAGCCGACCGCGCCGAGGTCGCCGGTGAGGATCAGGTCGTAGTCCGAGGGGGAGGCGCCGGTGTCGGTCAAATAGTCGTGCAGTGTCTGCGCGGCGGCGGGGGCCATCGCTGCGCCCATGTTGTTGGCGTCCTTGATGCCAAGGTCTGCGATGCGCCCAAAGGTTACGGCGTTGATTTTCACCTCCCCGCGCCCGTGCGCCCCGACGACGACAGAACCGGCCGCGGTCGCGGTCCACTGGGCGGTCGGGGTGCGCTGCCCGCCGTATTCCAGCGGGAAACGGAACTGCCGCTCTGCGGAGCAGAAATGCGAGGAGGTCACGGCTACGGCCCGCCGCGCGATCCCGGATTCCACAAACAGGGACGCCAGGCCCAAAGTTTGGGCCATCGTGGAGCAGGCCCCATATTGGCCAAGAAAGGGGATCCCCAGGCTGCGCAGGCCGAAGGTCGAGGAAATGCACTGGTTTAGCAGGTCGCCTGCGAGGATGTAATCCACGTCTTTGCCCTCCAGAGCGGCCTTTTTGAGCGCCGTCTGCACCGCTTCGGTTTGCAGCTGGCTTTCCGCTTTTTCCCAGCTCACGTCCCCCAGGGTGTTGTCGGTGTGGCTCACATCAAAGAAGGCGCCCAGCGGCCCCTCCTTCTCCTTCTTGCCCGCAACAGAGGCGAATCCCAAAATGCCGGGGGCTTTGTCCAATTGCAGCGTGTATTTTCCGATTCTGGTCGGCATGGAAGCACCCCTTTCAGTACATCTTAAAGAGGAAAAGGATCAGCCCATAGATGATGGAGGCGCATGTGCCGTAGACCAGCACCGGCCCGGCGATGGAAAACATCTTTGCGCCGATGCCCATGATATAGCCTTCGCTTTTGAACTCCATCGCAGGGGAGACAATCGAATTCGCAAAGCCGGTGATCGGCACCAGCGTGCCCGCGCCGGCGTGCTTTGCAATCTTGTCGTAGACTTTTAGGCCGGTCATAATGGCGCTCAAGGCGATCAGGGAGATGGAGACAAACGCCTTGGCTGTCTTTTCCGGCAGATCAAACGACAAAAACAGCGTGGTAAGCGCCTGTCCCAGGGCACAGATTGCCCCGCCGACCAGAAAGGCCATCACGCAATTGCGCAGTACCTTTGACTTCGGCGAAACAGTTTCGGCCATTTGCTGGTATTCGGTTCTGGTGACTTTGATGTCCAAATCCGCTCACATCCTTTTTGTTCTATTTACCTCCTATTTTGGCCTTTTGACACAGTTTTATACCGCATTCCCTGTGGGCGTGGGTTTTCATGGACCGGAAGGGATGCGCTGGTTCGGCGGCGAGCGAAAGAATGGTTCGAACGATCCTGTTGCTTTTATTTTGCATATAAATAAACATGTGCCTCTTTCGGCTTTTCACCGGAAGAGGCGCGTCTATAGTCTGATCTATTTGCAGCAGGTTTTAGCAGCTGTCTTGATTATAGGTATGGATGGTCTTTCCCATCCCCGCACAAATAATCAACGTGTTCATCTTCTAAAAGGGAAATCCGCAGGCGCAGGGCTTCCTTTTGCACATGCTCCAGCTCCCGCCAAACATGCAGGGCATGGAAAGAATCAATATAGGATGGCTGGCGGGCGACGTAGCGGTCCAGCCGCGCCATTTGCAGATAAAGGTCATGGATTCCTTGTTTGTCGCATCGAATCATCCAAACCATCCCCTTTTAGCTGTTATATCCATAATACAACACTAAAAGTAAAATATCAAGCATAAAAATCTCCTTTAAGGGTATAAAAATCCTATACAGTTAATTTGGGTGATGTATATGGGAGAGTTTTATGATTTTGGGCTGCGGTTGAAAGAATTGCGCCAAACAAAACGAATGACACAAAAACAAGTTGCCGAGCGGTTGAAATTAGGAGTTTCAACCGTTAGTGGTTATGAGAATAATACAAAGACTCCCTCCCTTGAGACACTGATCGACCTTGCACGCTTATATAATGTTTCCACCGATTACCTTTTGGGTGTGGATAACCGACCGATGTTGTATTTGGATGGGTTTACTCCCAAACAAGCCCGGTTGATTCGGGAGTTGCTGGATTCGTTCCGGGAAAGATAGTTTTTCTGCTTTAAAGTGAAGAAGAGACCTGTTGCAATAATAAGTGTGGCAGGTCTTTTTTAGATTCGTTTTGATTAAACAGAGAAAAAATCTCTAAATACAAATTTTTCATTGATATTTTTAATCAAGTTGCGTATACTTAAAATTAAAGGGGTGAGATAAATGTTAGTAAAAGTCAGTATAGAAAACTTTAAATCTTTTGACAGTAAGACCGAATTTACTATGATTTCCTCGAACAAAATTAGAAGTCATCGTGATCATAAAATTGAAATTAAAGGAACGGCATTGTTAAAATATGCCGTAATTTATGGTGCAAATGCTTCAGGTAAAACAAATTTAGTGGAGTTCTTCCGCTTTTTTAAAGAATGCGTAAGAACCGGCTTGTCCATTGAATCTGCAAAGATGTTCTGTAAAAATAAAAAGGAAAATGAAGAACGGGAGAGCTCTTTTGAGATTCAATTTACCTATAATGATAAATTTTATGCATATGGCTTTTCGGCTATATTAAGTCAAAGAAAATTTACGGGAGAATGGCTTTATGAGCTATTTCGAAATGGTTCAGCACATTGTTTGTTTGAACGTACGGGGAAATGTCGTCCTGTTCTGGGTGACACAATCCGTTTAAATGAAGAGGAAAAAAATAAATTTGATATTTATGCAGAAGACTTTGCAGGGAATGAGACGTTTCTGTTTTTGTCTGAAATGAACCACGGAAAAAAATACAATGAGGATTCTAAAATACGATTCTTTCAATGGATATTTCACTGGATTCAAAAGAATATAGTGGTTTTAACGCCAAATACTGTGATTACAAATTTTGAATATTACTATAATGAAAAATCGCTGGATCAGATTAATCGTTTAATTAAAACGTTTGATACAGGAATTAGCGAAGTCAAAATCGAGGAAACCAGTTTAGATGAACTTAGCGATGTTTTACCTAGACAAGTTTTTGAAGAGATTTTGCTCCAAATAAAAAGTAAGATAACGAATCAAAAGAAAACCCGTTTATCTATGAGATCGGATACAAACTTTTTTAATGTTGAAGTTGATAGAAATCAACAGGTAAAAGTTACAACAATACGGTTGCATCACGGAAAATCGTTTTTTGACTTCGGTTTTGAAGATGAATCCGATGGAACCCGCAGAATATTCGACTTATTGGATATGATCCTTACATCAAACGATGATATGATATTCGTCGTGGATGAATTAGAGCGAAGTTTACATCCGAAGTTGACAGAACATTTTCTAAAACTATTCATGCAGGCACACGATGATGATAAGGTACAGCTTTTGTTTACGACCCATGAATCTTCTATTATGGATCAATCGCTCTTTAGAAGAGATGAAATTTGGTTTGTAGAACGAGATAGTGAAAATTCCAGTAATATTTACTCCTTGGATCGATTTAAAGAAAGATATGATAAAATTTTAAGCAAGTCCTATTTAGAGGGTAGATATGGTGCTATCCCTATCTTTTCCTCTTTTGAATACGAAAGGGAGGAGTAATTATGCCACCTATTCGTAATTATTCTAATTGGAACAGACGGCCTTCTGATGCGCAAGATCAGATCGATCCATATCGAAGGTATTTTTTTATTTGTGAAGGCGCAAACACAGAGACTTGGTATTTTAAAAGATTAATTGATTTGCGAAAGGAATTGGATATTCATCCCCTAATTGATTTATGCCTATTAGAAAAAACAGAAGAAGATCGAAATATCAGTTATCCGATGCAACTAATAGACTTTGCAAATAAACAGAAAAAGAAAATCGGGTTTCATAAAAAATGGGACAAGATGATCGTAGTTTTTGATGCAGATATTTTTGAGAAGAAGGTGACAAATTTTCAAGAAGTAGTAGCTTTAGGAGAGAAAGAAAATATTTTAGCAATATCGAATCCATCGTTTGAATTATTTTTATTACTGCATTTTAAAGATGCATATGAGAAGGATATTTTGCCTAATATGGATGCAATTATAAAAAACGAAAAAGTTGGAAATCATACTTTTATCTATCATTTGCTTTGGAAAAGGACAGGAAAAAATTCGAAAAAGAATCCAGAGATTGGAGAATTGGCAACCCAAATAGGCATAGAAATTGAGCAAGAGAGAAAAATTAACCAAGATATCCACGACTGCCAAGGCAAAATTACCTGTAATATTGGGAAGATAATTGAAATGATCCGAGGCGATGCAGCCAATAAGCTATAGTTACATATTAAATATTCATAATATTTTGTATAGAAGTTTCGCCCTTGAAATCATGGAACATGATTTTTCATAGTTAACGGGAATCGTATCTTTCCATGAAATATAGAAGCAAAAGAAAAGCCAGCCCATCGGAGCATTTTGCACTCCCGTGAGCTGGCTTATCGTCTATTTCGCAATCAAATAGCCGGCCGTTATTGGGCCAAGAAATTATCCATTACCTCGTGGCCCAGCCACTGGCACTCCATCAGGAAATCGTTGAGCTGCTCGGCAATCAGCTTCGTGCCGCCAACGGTGTCGCTCTCGATATTCAGCGGCATGATCGGATCGTGTACGCTCAACCGCAGCAGGAACCAGCCGTCCCCTTTGTCCTTGCCAAACGAAACGCGGATGCCTTCGCGGTTATCCGGCGCAACATTCCAGGCATGCGTCTTTGCATAGGCGCTCACACCGGCAATCACGGACTCCCCATAGGAACGGAAATCCTCTTTGAGAATCGGGAACCGCAGTTCTGCCGTCTCCACCGGCTCTTTGAGCGATTCCAACATCGAGTCCAGGGTCTTGCCCTCTGCGCGCAGGCGCGCCATCTGGATGATGATTTTTGTCACCAAATAGGCGCCATCGTCCAGGAAGTAATTTTCCCGCATGGCCGCATGGCCGGACGTTTCAATCGCCAACGGGCAGTTGACGCCCTCCTGATTCAGACGCAGCGCCTCGTTGATGACGTTTTTGTAGCCACGCTTAAAGCGATGGTGGACGCCGCCCAAAGTCCCTTCGATGTATTCCTTTAGGCCGCTGGACGTGATGGAGTCGGTCACGATCGTGCCGCCGGGATTGCCCTCCAACGCAATCGCGGATGCAATCGCTACCAGGCGGTTGCGGTTGATCTCTTCGCCGCGCGCGTCCACCGCACCGCCGCGGTCCACGTCGGTGTCGAAGATCACGCCCATGTCCGCCTTTGCATCCAAGACCGCTTTGCAGATGGACTGCATCGCCTCTTCGTTCTCCGGGTTGGGGATATGGTTCGGGAACATGCCGTCGGGCTCCAAGAATTGGCTTCCTGTGACGTCCGCGCCCAGCGGCGCCAGCACATCGCTCGCGTAGAACCCGCCTGCGCCGTTGCCGGCGTCCACCACAATATGGAAGCCCTTGAGCGGATGTTCATAGTCCGCCGCATTGACGCCCTTCTGGATCATCTCGCGCAGACGCTTGGCGTAGTCCGCCATGTAGTTGACCGCCTCCACATGGCCCTCGCCTGCGGGCGGCGTCTGGCCCTCCTGCGCAAACAGAAGGATCTGCTCGATGTCCGGGCCGTCCAAACCGCCGTTTTTGGTGAAGAATTTCAAGCCGTTGCGGTTGAACGGATGGTGGCTTGCGGTGATCTGAACCGAACCGTCGCACGCCAGGTCGATGGTTGTCATGAACATGGAAGGAGTGGAAGCCAGGCCGCAGTCCAGCACCCGCACGCCCGCTCCCACCAGGACGCGCGTGACGGCATCCTGGATGCGCTGCGCAGAAATGCGGGAATCGTGCCCAACAGCGATGGTCAGAGCGGACGGTTCTTTTTCAACCGCTTGGGACAACCACAAGACAAATCCCGCCGCCATTTTTTCAATGGCTTCGTCGGTCAAGTTGACCTCCTGTCCCGCAACCCCCTCGCTGGCCACTCCGCGGATGTCCGTGCCACTCTTAAATTGTTTCCAATAGGTATTCAGCATTGTTCGTTCTCCTTTAATTTATTAAAAATCCTTGGCTTATTAAACTTTCGTGAGATTTCGTAAAAGCAGAGATTGTGGAATCCTATTGCGGTTTGCCTCTATTGAACGTATTGCCATCGATTCGTATGCCATGGATTTTATCCCCTCACGATCGATCCAAGGCGGGACCACTCCATCCTATAGAGTATAAAACCCAAGTAGGGCCAATTCCCCCATGTCTTTCAATCGCACTGATTCGCCTGAAAGGAAAAACACCCTTCTTATCTTTATTATACCGGATTCTGGCACATTTGTAAAAGCTTTTGCTGCCAGTATCTTTGCAATATTGCTGGGTATGATATTGCGGGGTGAAAAGATGGAACCAATTATGATCGTACGCAATCTTTATAAAATCTATCATCAAGGGGAAAATGAGGTCCGCGCATTGGATGGCGTTTCCCTCACGGTGGACAAGGGGGAGTTTGTCGCCATTGTAGGGCGGTCGGGCTCCGGAAAGTCCACGCTGATGAATGTGTTGGGCTGTTTGGATACGCCAACCTCCGGGGAATACATCCTTGACGGGGAAAATGTTGACGCGCTTTCCGAAGACCAGCTCTCCAGCATCCGGAACCGGGAAATTGGGTTCATTTTTCAGGGGTTCAATTTGGTGCCGGGGTTGACCGCTCTGGAAAATGTGGAATTGCCGCTTTCCTACCGGGGAATCCCGCGGGAGGAACGGCGGGCTTTGGCCGAGGACGCCCTGTGCAGGGTAGGGTTGGAGGAGCGGATGTGCCACCGGCCCAACCAAATGAGCGGCGGGCAACAACAAAGGGTGGCCATTGCACGCGCGATTGCGGCAAGGCCACCCATCATTTTGGCGGACGAACCCACCGGCAACCTCGATACGAAATCAGGCGCGGCGGTCATGGATATCTTACATGGATTGCATGAAGAGGGCCGGACGGTCCTCTTAATTACGCACGACGAACGGATTGCACAACGGGCGCAGCGGCGTGTTGCAATACGGGACGGCGTGTTGGAAGAAGCCGTTCGTCCAAGATTGTTGGTTTGAAATGGGCGAGCAGCTCTTTGTTGTGCGCAAAATGGTAAAAACAGTATTCATAAATTTGGCGGATCGCCTGAAGCTGCACGGTGCGGCTGATGGCGCACAATCCACGGCGAGGCTTGAAATATAGATACATGGGAAGCGCGCCGTTTTCGCATGGGAGTTGGAAATCGGCATGCAGCCGGTAGGCCCCTACTTTTTCATAGAACTGAATGCGGAGCTCTTGGCGTTTTGCCAAGCTGGGGTTGTTCTTGCTGATGTGCTCCAGAGAGAACAAAATGCCGTCGTACGGCCCGCAATATTTGTGCCACAGAGCGTTGAACAGCTGGGCGCCATAGCCATGGGTTTGATGCTCCTTTAAAATGGCGATGTAGTCCAGCCAAAGGATGTTGCAATTTTCTACGGTATAAACCAATGCATAGCCGAGCAGCTCTCCATCGGAATTCCGCTTGTACAATAAGATTTTGTATTTGTCCCCGTGCAAAAGATGCAAGAGGTTCTTATACTTGTACATTTCGTCGGGTGGGAACTGCTTCTCCATATCCGCATAGATTTGCGGAAGATCATCCACCGTGCCGAGTGTAATACTGGCCGGCTCTAATGTACGCATGATTCAAATTCTCCCATCTCAAAAATTTTGCCCGGAGTTCGCTCCGGGAGCCTGCGCAACAAAGAGCAGACGCCAATCTGCACTGCCCTCCCGAGGAGGTATGTTTGCGCGCCTACATTATAGCGCGTTCCCCTGGCATCCGCAAGCATTTCCATGCGGATTTTTAGGAATCTTTTTCTGGAAAAAGCACCCTCATAAAAGAACAGCGCCTTTGGATATACAATTTGTATTTTTTAAATAAGTTATACAAATAGTGTGCCTGGTGTGGGCGTTGGCCCCTTGTGCGGCATATACCGTTTTACATAATTATTGTATGAATCGGGACACGGCTTGGGCACAACCAGTTTGCCCGCCGCCCCGGCGGGATTCTTTTCTCACGGGCCGTCGATTTACCAGTTGTATTTTTAGGTCCGTTTGTGATATGATGGTAAGGAAAATGCGACGATTTCCTTTTGGGGCTCGTACGCCTGATTTTAGACAGGAGAGCGAATTAATCAATATGAAACGATCGAAATGCAATAGATTGCTGCACCGGGCAGCCCTCCTATTTACCGTTCTTGTCTTTGCAGCCTCTACATTTGCTGCATCGGCATCCGCAACGGAGATCACGCCGGTCCCAGACCCAACGACGCCGGTAGAGTCTACGGCGGACCCGGGTGTGCCAGGGGATTCAACGGTCAACCCCATTATTCCAAACACGGACCCCAATACGCCGGCCGATCCAACGGTCCCGTCTGGCACCGATCCCAATGCAGAGACGCCTGTGGACCCAAACAACCCAACGACCCCGACGGACCCGGGGATTTCCCCGCCGTTTGATCCCAATGCGCCTGTCACTTCGCCGGGAGAGGAGACACCGCCAACGACGGAGCCTCCCACAGACCCGAACGCGCCGGTAAATCCCGATGGGACGACCCCGTCTGATGGGACGGAGAGCCTGCCGGAAGGAACAGAATCCTCCGATACGGAGGCATCGGAGCCTGTGGAAGAGGAACCCGTGGAGGAAGAGCCCTATCAACCGCCGGTCAGCCAGAGACCGTCGGTCATCGTTGACACGGACAACGAGGAGATCAACGAGAACGCTTCCCGTGCAGCCGAAGCGACCGATGACCCGGATCTGCTTTCCTCCCAGGATTGGAGCGAGCTGCTCACAAGCGGGGAGGTCAGCCAGTCGCCCGATGCAAAGCCCTTTGAGAACATCCAGCAGCAGGAAAACCAGAGCGGCTCGAATACAAGCCAAGGATCGTTCTCCTGGATTTTACCGGTGGGAATCCTCTTGATTGTGCTTGGTTTAGGCGGCATCGCGTTCTTTGTATACGCCCAGTTCTTTGCGCCGCGGAGACGCGCGGCCTTTGATGATACGGGGGAAATCCAGGAATTTACGGACATCAGCTCCGACAGCAGCGGCGTCCAGCAGCGCGAGGACTATCTGTTTGGAGGGGAATCGGAGCCGGAAGACCTGGCGGAACCCGAGGAAGAGGAGCAGATCCCCACGGAAGAGCCGCAGGACGAAGCGGTTACGGAAGAGGGAGCGCCCCCGGTGGGTGCGCTGACAGAAGAGGCGCCCATACAAAAGAATGTTGAGATTGCCGAGCCGGAAGTGCGGTTTATTCCGGATGCAAAGCCGGGGGAGATGCCGCGTGAGGAATCCAAGGATGCGGCGGCCAATCCTTATGGATTTAAAGTCGAGATCATGAAGGATCAAAAGGACGAAAACGGGAACTTTGATTGGGACGCTTTCTTTGACAACGGGCCAAACGACAAATAAACCGGAAGGCCGTGGGCTGCAACAATGCCCACGGCCTTTTGTGGCTTTTTCCCGCAGTTGCCCATCTGGGAAGGTCCCGCCCCCCTTGCAGGAAAAACCAGCGCCGGACGCTTCCCTTGCGTGTTTCCCGCCTATTTGTTATAATGGTTTCCAGAATCAAGCCGTTCGGGTAAGCATCTGCCGTATTCAAGGCGAAACTTGGATACGGTTTTTCTTTTGGAGGCGGCTACTTACCCCAACAGAGCTGGGGGATTTATGACAGGGATGATTCCATTTTGCAGGGTTCCGGGATTCGGAGAATGGGATCTTTAGGAGGGGATGGCCGGTGGTTGAATCAAAAGGGCCAAGCGGATTTAAAAGCATCGCATATGGATTGATTACGTTCAGCTTGCCGCTCATTTTGAGCGGGATCTTGCAGCAGCTCTATAACTGGGCAGACGCCTTCATCGTGGGAAATGTGGAGGGCGAGCGGGCGTTGGCGGCGGTCGGGGCGACCACCACCGTTATCAACTTTTATCTTATGGCGATCACCGGGTTTACCCTGGGGCTTTCGATCTTGGTCGGGCAAAGATTCGGAGGGGGCCGTACGGATTCCGTGCCCCAAGTGCTGTCAACATTTTCTGTGACGCTTGGCGTGTTTTTTGCGATCCTCGCCGCGGTGGGGATTTGGTTGACTTCCCCGATTTTGCACCTTCTCCATACCACGCCGGATACGGTGCTGCTGGCGGAAGCGTATTTGCGGATCATTTTTCTGGGCATTCCCTTTTTGGCGGTTTACAATGTCTATTCCGCCGCACTCCGTGGGATGGGGGACAGCCGCGCCCCCTTTCTGGCAGTCCTGATTTCCTCCGTTGTGAATGTAGCCTTAGATCTCTATTTTGTCGCCGTTCTGCATTGGGGCGTGTCGGGGGCTGCCATTGCAACGGTTGTTTCCCAGGCGGCCATGACGGTGTTCATCATCCTTTACGCAATCAAAAAATACCCTGTGCTGCGGTTCCGCCTGCGGCGGGGGATTGTGGACCGGCAGACCCTGGCCGGTGGGCTGCGCTTTGGCATTCCGCCGATGATCCAGTCCAGCGTCAGTGCCTTTGGAAGCCTGCTGCTGCAAAACTTTATGAATGGCTTTGGAACGCAAACAGTGGCGGCGATCACAACGGCATACCGGATCGATTCGATCGCACTGCTTCCCATTATCAATTTGGGTTCCGGGATCTCCACGATTGTCGCCCAGAGCTACGGCGCGGGGGAAGAAAAGAAAACCCGGAAGATTTATATGGTCGGTACGGTGCTGATGGCCGTTGTGTCGGTGTTGATGACGGTGCTGGTTGTCCCCGTTGGAGGCCCGCTGATTGCGCTGTTCGGCGCTGGGCCCGAAGCAGTGGAAATCGGGCGTGGATTCTTCCAACGGCTGGCCAGCTTTTATGTGGTCTATGGCCTCGCGACTGCCACGCGCGGGTATCTGGAAGGGATTGGCGATGTGGTCTATTCCAGTGTCGCAGGAATCGTATCGTTGGCGTGCCGGATTATCGCATCGTATGCCTTTGCAGGCGTTTTTGGAAACAGCATCATCGCCTATGCGGAGGCGTTTTCGTGGGGGATTCTGCTGTTGTTGTATGTTGCCCGTATGCTCTGGAAGCGGGCCCAAGCGCGCCCGTCGGCCTCCAATGCCTAACGGATTCGCAGGCGGCAAGGGAAAGCCAGAGGAAGGGGCACGGCTGGCAGATGGAAACTACTTCGTCGTTTTGGGAATTCCCGGATAGCGATATTTGAAACGAAACCAAAAAACGCATGACAGAATTTGTTCTGTCATGCGTTTTTTGCAGGGATATGCCTGTGGCGCATCTGCGGAAGAATCCTTTGCAGGCGGGCTGCCCACGGGCGGAGAGATTTATTTGGCGAGCGAAATGCTCACATTCTTGTTGAACTTTTGTGCGAACGCCTCCGCCTCGGGGCGGTTTTCCGGCTTGACCGGGACAAAGAAGGATTCCCCAGAGACGCACGGGAAACAGAGGGAGAGCTCGCCTTGCGCAGAGGATACCACGGACGCCTCCCCGACGGCGCTGCGGAAGAGATAGGCGACGTCGATGGCGTTTTCTGCGATCTTCTCCAAAGCGAGGCCCCGGCCCATGAGCGCAGCGAGATATTCCGTATCCTCTATGCGCTTCAGGCTCTTTGCGTTGCGCTTCTGCTGCTCCGGCGTGATGTTTTTATCCCAGTAATACGCCAGGATGGTATCGTCAAAGCGGTAAACGAAATCCAGATAGCTGCACATCTTGAAGGTCTTTTCCTGGAGGGAAACGATGGTATCCGCTTGGTTTTTGCTGCGCGCTTCGCTCGGCTGTGTAAAGGGGTTCCGCAGAAGAAGCTCGAATACCGGGTAGAAGAGTTCTTCCGTGGCCGCGTTGAAATGAAGCATGATGGTTTGCGGCTCGTTGCCTGCCGAATAACCGATCGTCATGCGGTTGTCCAGAAGGCGATGGGAATATAGGGCGTAGAAAATGGTATCGGCCTCGATCACCGTGGGGGCCACGCCGCCCAGGGGCTGCTTTTGAATATAGAGGAGGCGGCGCCCCATCCAGGCGAGCACATACTCCGGCTTTTCCGTGACCCAGTGGTTGGTCTGCCGGACAAAAATGACCTGCGAGAGGGGCATCCCCTGCTCCATCCATTCCGCCACATGCGGGCGGTACGGCGCGGGGAGTTCCTCCAACGTGTTGACGTGGCGCGGCCAAAATTCCCGCGCACGCGAGGTGTCGATTTTAAAATTTTTCAGAAACATGGCTGTGCTCCTTTACTTGACAAGAGATCCGAGGCCGGTCTGGAAGGTGACGTCCGTCCCGTCGCACACAGCCAGGATGGTGTCCTGCTCGTCGGTGCGGTAAATTTGGACGCCAGCGTCGTTGAGTTTATCCAGCGTTTCACGGTGCGGATGGCCGTAGTCGTTGTCCACCCCGCAGGAGATCACCGCGTATGTGGGCTGGACCGCCTGCAAGAACGCCGCGCTGGTGGAGGTGGAACTCCCGTGGTGGCCGCATTTCAGGACGTCGCTGCGCAGGTCGTAGCCTGCATGGAGCATTTCCTCCTCGCTGTCCGACTCCGCGTCGCCGGTGAACAAAAAGCTCTTCTGCCCACAGGTGAGCTTTGCCACAATGGAGTAGCTGTTTAGGTCCGCATAGGAGTCGGCGTTCGGGGCGAGAAATTCCAATTTGATGCCATCGTCGTCCAGGATGGTCATCCCGCCGCGGCCGGGCGTGATCGAAAGGCCTTTGTCCGCAATCGCGTCCAAAAGGCGCTCGTAGGTGCGCGTGGTGGGCGTTTGGCTGTCCGCCACCTTTGGCAGGTAGACGTCGCCAATGGGAAATGCGTTGACCACCTCATCCATCCCGCCGATGTGGTCCTCGTGCGGGTGCGTGGCGATCAGGGTGTCGATCTGCTCCACACCGAGCTGTTCCAGGTATTGGACCAACTTGTCTCCCGTTGCGTTTGTTCCCGCGTCGATCAGGATGTTCTGCCCGTCCGGTGTGCGGATCAGTTCGCAATCCCCCTGCCCGACGTCGATAAAATAGACCGAGGTGGAGCCTTCCGGGATGACCGCGGCGTCTGTTGCGTTGGACAGGATATCGTTCCAATGCAGGCGGATGCCGCTGACCGATGCAATGATTAAGATAGCTGCTACCACCAGCCAGGATGAAACACGGCGCGCCGTGCGGCTTGGCCGTTTACTCATACAGATCCCTCCCCATGATTTAGATTGGCTTCTAAAACGCATTTGACCAGCTCTTTCAGGTCTTCGCGGGTCGTCAAGGTGCCCGCGCGCCGGCGGAATTCCGCCGCGCCGCGCATGCCCTTGAGATACCAGCCAACGTGCTTGCGGGCCTCGCGCATAGCGTGCGCCTCGCCCTTATATTGGCACATCTGCTCGATGTGCTTCACCATCACTGTCAGGCGCTCAAAAAGGCCCGGCCCGGGGATGATGCAGCAGGAGTCCGTCAGATATGCGTTGATCTGCTGGAAGATCCAGGGGTTCCCCAGCGCCCCGCGGCCCACCATCACCAGGTCGCAGCCGGTTTGCTGCAAGAGTTTTGCGGCGTCCTGCGCGCTGGTCACGTCGCCGTTGCCCATGACCGGGACTTTCACAGCTTCTTTGACCTGCCGGATGATGTCCCAGTCGGCGGAGGGTTCATACATCTGGTCGCGCGTGCGCCCATGGACCGCGATGGCGTCCGCGCCCGCTTCCTCGCAGATTTTTGCGACCACCACGGCGTTGACCGAGTTGCGGTCCCAGCCCTTGCGGATTTTCACTGTGACAGGCACGGGGACCGCCCGTTTGACCGCTGCGACGATCTCCCCGCACAGGGGCGGGTTTTTCATCAGCGCGCTGCCGGAACCGTTCCCGGCGACCTTTGGCACCGGGCACCCCATGTTGATGTCGATCACGTCCGGATGGTACGCCATGGCCTTTTTTGCAGCCAACGCCAGGACCGCGGGTTCGTCGCCAAAGAGCTGAATGCCCGCGGGCCGCTCCGCGCCGCCCAGCTCCATGAGGCGGCCGGTGTTTTTGTCGTTGTATTGCAGGCCCTTGGAGCTGACCATTTCGCTTACCACATAGGACGCGCCAAAGCGTGTGCAGAGCTCGCGGAAGGCACGGTCGGTGACGCCGGCCATGGGGGCCAGCACGGCGCGCCCTTCCAATTCCAAATTCCCAATCTTTACCATTCGAATACTCCGTATTTCTTTAATATTGTTGGAAAGCCGGTTCCCGGGGAGGGTTCCCCGCCCGTATCGGGCGAAAAACCGGCTGCCTGTTCTTTTCGCAAATACCCATTGCAAACGCGGAATATAAGAAGTCAGAGGGATTCTCTGAAAGATAGTGGCAAATGACACTTTTTATTATATTCCAAAACGTTGGCTTGTCAATAGATAGTTGCTTTTGCCACGATTTTTCGCTATAATCGAAACACAACAAACGAAAAAAGGTGAAGGACATGCGATTGCCAGATCGAAATATTGCCGCCTTGTTGATGATTTACCGCAAAATCAACGCCTGGCGAAGCGAACACGCTGCGCCACTGGGTCTTTCCTCCTCGCAGGTTACCATTATCATTGAGACCTGCAAAAATAGCGGCATTTCCCAGACCGAGCTTGTGAAACGGCTTTCCCACGAAAAAAGCGTCGTGGCAAAAGCCATTGCAAAGCTGATTGCAGCCGGATACATCACCAGGGAGCAGAATCCCAAGGACAAGCGGGCGTTTAACCTGTTCCCAACGGAAAAGGCCCAGGAGGTCTACCCCATGTTGGTCGGACAGGGGGACCAGTGTATGGAACGGCTGACCGCAGGATTGACGCCGGAGGAAAAGGAGGAGCTGGGCGTCCTGCTGGAAAAAATGGTGGAGAACACACAGCTTTAAGGCGTTCGGAAAACCAAAGAGGGCGGGCCCCACGGCCGCCGGTTTCTCCCTTTTGCGGTGTGGTTGCCCCAGCAGGCGGAAATAATAAAGGATAGATGCTATTATAGCACTTAAAATTCCCTTCGGAAAGTGATATAATAAAACAATTGACTGATAAGACGGGAGAGACATCATGAAACTGCTTGTTTTGGACGGAAACAGCATCCTGAACCGCGCCTTTTATGGCATCCGCCTGCTGAGCACCAAGGAGGGGCTGTATACAAACGGCATTTACGGCTTTATGACCATGCTGGAAAAGCTGAAGCATGAGACGGAGCCGGATGCGGTGGCGATTGCCTTCGACATGCGCGCCCCGACGTTCCGGCATAAAGAGTATGCAGGTTATAAAGCGCAGCGCAAGGGGATGCCGGAGGAGCTGGCGCAGCAGCTGCCGAACCTCAAAGAGCTGCTGCGGCTGCTGGGCTACCGCCTGGTGGAGTGCGAGGGCTTTGAGGCGGACGACATCCTTGGCACGCTGGCCGCGAAATGTACGGAGACCGGGGACACCTGTGTGATTGCCACCGGGGACCGCGACAGTCTCCAGCTTGTCAATGCGCAAGTGACGGTGCGCCTGGCGGCCACCAAAATGGGACAGCCGCAGGTGACCTTTTACGATGAGGCGGAAATTTTGGAAGACTACGGCGTTACGCCGCCGCAGTTGATCGATATCAAGGCCATCCAGGGCGACAGCTCGGACAACATCCCCGGCGTGGCGGGCATCGGCCCTAAGGGGGCGGGCGAGCTGATCCAGAAATACCATGACCTCGATCATATTTATTCAAATATCGATACGCTGGACATCAAAGAGGGGATGCGCCAGAAGCTGATCCGCGACAAGGACAGCGCTTACCTGAGCCGCTACCTGGGCACCATCCGGCGGGATGCGCCGGTCGACACGGAGTTGGCCGACTATATCCCCACCGAAGGCGACCGGGAGGGTGCGGCGCGCCTGCTCGTCAAGCTGGAGATGTTCTCCCTAATCGAAAAATTGGGGCTGAACGTCCCCACCGCGGCGCCGGAAACGAATGTCCAGGAACCCGCCCATGAGGTGGTGCAGGGTGCGCCGGACACGCTGTTTGACGAGCTTCGCGCAGCAGGGCGCGCGGATTGCCTGGTCTGGTATGAGGATGGCCAGGTGTATCGCGTATACATCGGCCGGGAGGCCCGTGTATATGAGTTGGAAGGGATGGATTTCCTGCGCAAGCTGTGTGCGTGCAGCGAGATCCGCATCAACACCCACGACGTCAAGCCGCTGTATGCGGCGCTCGGCGGCGAAGAAATCCCGGGCGGGGCGTTTGACACCATGTTGGCAGCCTACCTGCTGAACCCGTCCGCGTCGTCCTACGATGTGACGCGGTTGGCGCAGGAATACAACCTCCCGTTGGAGCTGCCGGAGCAGGAGGCGCTCAAGCGCGGCGATGTGGAGGGGAAACGGCGGCAGACGGAGGCGCTGTTCCGCGCGCAGGCGGCGGTTTTCCCCGCGCTGGTGGACAAGCTGGCGGAACAGATCGCCCGGAACAACCAGACGGAGCTTTTGGAAACGATTGAATTGCCGCTGGCGCGCGTACTGGCACATATGGAGGCGATTGGCTTTTTGGTGGATGCCGAGGGCATTGCGCAGTACGGCGAGACGCTCCAGGCGGAGATCGACCGCATTCAGGGGGAGATTTACCAGTCCGTGGGCTATGAATTCAACATCAACAGCCCGCGGCAGCTGGGCGACGCCCTCTTTGAGAAGCTCGGATTGCCGCATGGAAAAAAGACTAAGACGGGCTATTCCACCAAGGCGGAGATTTTGGAAAACCTGCGCTATGAGCATCCGGCGGTCGAAATGATTTTGAATTACCGCAGCTTGACGAAGCTGAAATCGACCTACTGCGACGGCCTGACCAAGGTGATCGCCGTGGACGGGCGGATTCATTCCAATTTCAACCAGACCGAGACGCGCACAGGGCGCATCAGCTCCACGGAGCCCAATTTGCAGAATATCCCAGTGCGCACGGATCTGGGACGCGAGATGCGCCGCTTCTTTGTGGCAAAAGAGGGATGTGTGCTGGTGGATGCGGACTATTCCCAGATTGAGCTGCGCGTGTTGGCGCATGTGGCGAACGACCAGAATATGATCGATGCCTTTTTGCACGACGACGACATCCACAGGATCACAGCCGCACAGGTGTTCCACATGCCGGAGCAGATGGTCACCCCGATGATGCGCAGCCGGGCCAAGGCGGTCAATTTTGGCATTGTGTACGGCATCGGCGCGTTCTCCCTGGCGAAGAACATCGGCGTTACCCGCAAGGAGGCGGAGCAATATATCCACGATTATCTGGCGCATTACAGCGGCGTGGACGATTATATGAAGCGAGTGGTGGAGCAGGCCAAGGAGCAGGGGTATGTAGAGACCATGTTTGGGCGCAGGCGCTACCTGCCGGAACTGGCGTCCTCCAATTTCAACATGCGCGCATTCGGGGAGCGTGTGGCGCGGAACATGCCCATCCAGGGCACGGCTGCGGATATCATCAAGATCGCGATGATCCGCGTGGAGGACCGGCTTCGCAAAGAAGGCATGAAGTCCCGGCTGATCTTGCAGGTACACGACGAGCTGATTGTAGAAGCGCCCGAGGACGAGGCGGAGAAGGCCGCCGCCGTCCTGACCGAGGAGATGCGCAGCGCGGCGCAGCTATCCGTTCCGCTGATCGCTGACGCCGGGATCGGCAAATCCTGGTTCGACGCCAAAGCAGGCTGAGCAGGCTGAGCCTGCACGCACGGCCGGCGCAGGGCTTTCTGCGAAGAGCAAGCGAAGTGACGCCGGACAGAAAGGACAAGCTCCCGTCAGGCTGAGCCTGCACGCACGGCCGGCGCAGGGCTCTCTGCGAAGAGCAAGCGAAGTGACGCCGGACAGAAAGGACAAGCTCCCGTCAGGCTGAGCCTGCACGCACGGCCGGCGCAGGGCTTTCTGCGAAGAGCAAGCGAAGTGACGCCGGACAGAAAGGACAAGCTCCCGTCAGGCTGAGCCTGCACGCACGGCCGGCGCAGGGCTCTCTGCGGAGAGCAAGCGAAGTGACGCTGGACAGAAAGGACAAGCTCCCGTCAGGCTGAGCCTGCACGCACGGCCGGCGCGGGGCTCTCTGCGGAGAGCAAGCGAAGTGTACGCCGGACAGAAAGGACAAGCTCCCGAAGAGCAAATGATAATGAAAAGAAGGGAGGGGGAAACGTGTTTATCTGCCCTGTCTGCGGAAATCTGTTGCAGAAAGAGGAAAAAGCCTATATATGTCCGAAGGGGCACAACTACGACCTGGCGAGAGAGGGATACGTTTATCTCCTTCCGCCCAATAAAAAGCATTCAAAGGACCCCGGCGACAACAAACAGATGGTGGCCGCACGGCGTGCGTTTCTGGAGACGGGCCTGTATCAGCCCTTCAGCGACGAGCTGGACCGGCTGGCGCTGGAGTGCCTTGGGAAAAACGGGTCGCCAGTTGTGCTGGACGCAGGATGCGGAGAAGGCTATTACACCGGCCGGTTGGCGCAGGCGCTCGGGGAACGGGCGCGGGTGTTTGGGTTTGATATATCCAAATGCGCGGTGCGCGCTGCGGCAAAGCGGTACCGGGAGATCGCGTTTGCGGTGGGAAGCAGCTTCGGGATCCCTTTTGCGGATGCTGCGGCCGACCTGGTGGTGAACGTCTTCGCGCCGATTGTCCCCGAAGAGCTGGCGCGCGTGGTCAAACCGGGCGGCCACTTGATTTTGGCGGTGCCGGGGGAAAGGCATCTCTATGGATTGAAAGAGATTTTGTATGAACATCCGTATGAGAACCCCTATAAGGAGACGGAGTATCCTGGATTCACCTTTTTGCAGCGCACTGCGGTTGCAAGGGAAATCACGATCACCGATCCGCAGACCATGCTCAATTTGTTTGCAATGACCCCATATTATTGGAAAACCGGCGTTGAGGGCGGGGAACATCTGCGCCAAACGCAGCGGTTGGAGACGCATATTGAATTTCATTTTCTGGTCTATCAAAGAAATCTTACATAAATTTCCGAAAGGGGCGGGCACGCTTGGAAACGACAAAACGCGCGCGTGAGGAAGTCCGATGGGAGGACATGTTGTTCCTTCTTTTGATTTCCGGCGCCGCGCTGCTGACGCGGTTTTACTTATTTCCGATTGAGTCGAACGACTACCAACAATTCTTACAGAACTGGTTTGCAACCTTGAAGGAGAACGGCGGGCTGGCGGCCATCGGGATGAACATCGGCGATTATATGCCGCCGTACTTTTATATTTTAGCGTTGCTGACCTATCTGCCGTTCAACGATTTATATTTAATCAAGCTGGTCTCCTGTGCGGCGGATTTTGTATTGGCCTATTATGTGATGCGGGCGGTTAGCCTGCGGTATCCCGGAAGGCCCCAGGGCTTTATGGCCTATGCGGTGGTGCTCTTTTTGCCCTCGGTGGTGTTGAATTCCGCGGCATGGGCACAGTGCGACGCGATGTATACTGCGGCGTTGCTCGCATGCCTGTATTATCTGTTGGTCAACCGTCCCAACCGGGCGGTGCTGGCGTTTTCCATTGCGTTCGTGCTGAAATTGCAGGCGATTTTCTTTGCGCCGTTTTTGCTTTTGTTGGTTTTGAAGCGGAAGATCAAATTGCGCAGTTTGGTGCTAATCCCGGCGGTATATATTCTATCGATTATACCAGCTGCAATCATGGGCAGGAGCCTATGGGACCTGCTCACCGTGTATGTCTCGCAGTCAAAGCTCTATACGAGCCTTTGCATGTCCATCCCGAATTTGTATGCGTTTCTCGGGAATGTCGCCTCCGAACCGTTGGGGGATGCGGGCGTTATCTTCGCGGGTGGCGCGGTGCTGATGCTGCTCTATGCGCTGTACCGGAAGGAATACACCATTACGCCGGATATCCTGGTGACCATCGGGCTGCTGTTTGCCATCTTAATGCCGTTTATCCTGCCGCACATGCATGAACGGTACTATTTCTTGGCGGACATCGTCAGCGTGGTGTTCGCGTTCTATTTCCCGAAAAAGCTCTATGCGGCGGTGATTATGTGCGTTTCGTCCGCCTGTGCGACCGCGAATTATCTGTTTGGGCTGGTATATTACCCGCAGCAGCTTTTGGCCGTTGCAATCCTGATCAACCTGGTATTGCTGATGAAGCATCTGTGGGAGCTGCTTTCGCAGAACCCCATCCAGCGGCGCGTGGAGGCGGCGGTATGAGCCTTGCGATCGTCCCGATGGAGGGGCGGCATCTGAACGAACTGGCGGAGATCAGCCGGTTGTGCTTTTCCATGCCGTGGAGCCGGGACGGGCTGGCGGCGGAGCTCTCCAGCGATACGGCCCATTTTTGGGTGGCGGAAGAGGCGGGCCGCTGCCTTGGGTTTGCCGGGATGCACGCGGTGTGCGGGGAGTGCTATGTGGACCTGGTCGCCGTGCATCCGGCGGAACGCCGCCGGGGGATTGGCGAACAGCTGGTCCGGCAGATGATCGCATGGATGGAGGAACAGCACGGGGAATTCATCACCCTGGAGGTGCGGGTGTCGAATGCGCCCGCGATTGCCCTGTATGAAAAGCTGGGCTTTGAGCAGGCCGGCGTGCGCAAGGGGTTTTATGAGGACAACCACGAGGATGCCTTGCTCCTGACCCGGCCCGCAAAGGGGATTCAATAAAGGGGGAAGCTTATGAAGATATTGGCATTGGAGAGTTCCTGCGACGAGACCGCTGCGGCGGTTGTGGAGGATGGGCGGCTGGTCCGTTCGTCCGTCATTGCGTCGCAGGTGGAGGAACATAAATTGTACGGGGGCGTGGTGCCGGAGATCGCCTCGCGCAGGCATTCGGAGGCCATTGTCCCGGTTACGCAGAAGGCCCTGGACGACGCTGGTGTGACGCTCGACGAAATCGATGCCATCGCCGTGACATACGCCCCCGGTCTAATCGGGGCGCTGTTGGTGGGGGTCAATTTTGCAAAGGGGTTGTCGCTCTCCGCGAAAAAGCCGCTGATCCCCGTCCATCATCTGCGCTCCCATATCGCAGCAAACTATATCACCGCGCCGGAACTGGAGCCGCCCTTTTTGTGCCTGGTGGTGTCCGGAGGCCATACGCACATTGTGGAGGTCAACGGGTATACGGACCTCCGTGTGATCGGCTGCACAAGGGACGACGCGGCGGGCGAAGCCTTTGACAAGGCGGCGCGCGCCATGGGGATGCCGTATCCGGGCGGCGTGGAGATGGACCGGGTTGCAGAGAGCGGGGACCCGATGGCGTTCCGCCTGCCCCATCCCAAGGTGGACGGCGCGCCCTACGATTTCAGCTTTTCCGGCTTGAAGACAGCGGTGATCAACCTGATCCACAACGCCAAACAGAAGGGTGAGGAGCTTCCGGTCCCGGATCTGGCCGCTTCCTTCCGCAAAGCGGTGGTGGACTGCCTGGTGCAGAATTTTGTAAAAGCGGCGGAAGCGTCTGGAAGCAAGAAGCTTGTGATTGCGGGCGGCGTATCGGCAAATTCCCTGCTGCGGCGCCGTCTGGACGAAGAGTGCAGAAAGCACGGATGGAAGCTGTATATGCCGGCGTTAAACCTCTGCGGCGACAATGCGGCGATGGTGGGCGCGCAGGGATATTACGAATTCTTGGCGGGGAATACCGCGGGGCTGGACTTAAACGCCTGCGCGGAAATGCCCATACAGGGCCCACAGGGATGAAAGAGAGGTTCCAAAAACCTGCACGAATTTGGAAAATAGGCTAGGTATTCACAAATTTTTAATTGCTATTTTTGCGACAATGTACTATACTTAAACCAGTAATGTGAATTTGGCCATTGGGCCGGAAGGAGAACACTTATGACAAAAAATGAATCCGTTTTGAATTGGATTGAAAACATGAAAAAGCTTGTCAATCCGGACAATGTGATGTGGATTGACGGCTCTGAGGAACAGCTCAACCAGCTGCGCGCAGAGGCTTGCTCCACGGGCGAAATGATTAAGTTGAACGAGGAGAAGCTCCCGGGCTGCTACCTGCACCGCACGGCGGTCAACGACGTGGCTCGCGTGGAGGGCAGAACCTACATTTGCTCCCGCAAGGAAGAGGATGCAGGCCCCACCAACAACTGGATGGAGCCGCAGGCAGCGTATAAGATGCTGTTCGATATTGCGAAGGATAGCTATAAGGGCCGCACGATGTATGTCATCCCGTATTCCATGGGCCCGATCGGTTCCCCGTTTGCGAAGATCGGCGTGGAGCTGACCGACTCCATCTACGTTGTCATGAACATGAGCATCATGACCCGCGTAGGCGAGAAGGTTTGGGACGTTCTCGGCGACAGCAACGACTGGGTGCGCGGCCTGCACTGCAAGTGCAACATCGATGAAGAGAAGCGCTATATCTGCCACTTCCCGGAGGACAACACCATCATCTCCGTGAACTCCGGTTACGGCGGGAACGTGCTGCTGGGTAAGAAGTGCTTTGCACTGCGCATCGCTTCCTACCAGGGCAAGACCGAAGGCTGGATGGCAGAGCATATGCTGATCCTCGGCCTCGAGAACCCGAAGGGCGAAGTGAAATATATCACCGCTGCATTCCCGTCCGCGTGCGGCAAGACCAACCTGGCCATGCTGATCCCGCCGGAGGGCTACAGAGCGAAGGGCTACAAGGTTTGGACCGTCGGCGACGACATCGCTTGGATGCGCATTGGTCCGGACGGCCGCCTGTGGGCGATCAACCCGGAGAACGGCTTCTTCGGCGTAGCACCGGGCACGAACGAAAAGTCCAACCCGAATGCACTGCACACCACTGGCAAAGGCACGATCTTCACCAACGTTGTGCATAACCTCGACGACAACACCGTGTGGTGGGAAGGCCTCGATAAGAATCCGCCGGAGCATGCGGAAAACTGGAAGGGCGAGCCGTGGAACGGCAAGACCTCCACTGAGAAGGGCGCGCATCCGAACAGCCGCTTCACGGCGCCTGCGAAGAACTGCCCGTGCATCAGCCCCGAGTTTGAGAACGGCGCTGGCGTGCCGATCTCTGCAATCGTGTTCGGCGGCCGCCGTGCACAGACCACCCCGCTGGTGTATCAGTCCCGCGATTGGAACAACGGCGTGTTCGTTGGCTCTATCATGGCTTCCGAGACCACCGCTGCTGCGACCGGTGCGGTCGGCGTAGTGCGCCGCGACCCGATGGCAATGCTGCCGTTCTGCGGTTATCATATGGGCGACTACTTCAAGCATTGGATCGAGATGGGCGAAAAGCTGGGTGACAAGGCTCCGAAGATCTTCAACGTCAACTGGTTCCGTCTGGACGACGAGGGCAACTTCATTTGGCCGGGCTTCGGCGACAACCTCCGCGTCCTCGAATGGATCATCAACCGTTGCGAAGGAAAGGTGGATGCCCAGGAGACCGCAATCGGCTATGTACCGTATGCGGAGGACATCAACCTGGAAGGCCTGGACTTCAGCGTCGATACGTTGAAGAGCATCCTGGCGGTCGACAAGGACCAGTGGACCAAGGAAGCCGAGGGCATCGAGGAGTTCTACAAGAAGTTTGGCGACAAGCTGCCGCAGGAGCTCCGCGATCAGCTGAATACCCTCAAGGCGAACCTCGCAAAATAAGGAAATTGACCCGCAGGGGTTTGGGAGCGTTCCGGGAGACCGGAACGCTCTTTTTGTTTGGAACCGGCCTGCCTGGTAGGATGGTTCCAGATAGGAACGGCGGCGGTTGGCGAAAGGAATGGAACGACGCCTGGTAAATTGGAAACAGTTGCCTGGTTGGTTCCATTGACATGGCTTTTCTTCCCATGGTATGATGAGGGCGTTGATTGAGCATATTGGGAAGAGGAGTTTTGAATATGAAATGTACAAGGTGTGGATTTGACAATCCATATGACGCCCATTACTGCAAGCAATGCGGCGCCCCGTTGGAGGCCGCTGCTCCGCAGGGGCAAGCGGGCCCGCAGTATGCTGCGCCGCCTCCCTATACGTACCGGGAAGGGCAGTGGAACCCGCCGCCCCCGACGTATTATGCCCCGCCGAACTACCCGCCTTATATGGAGGTGGTTTCCGCATCGAGCAAATGGGTTGCGCTGCTTCTGTGCATCTTTTTAGGCGGGTTGGGCGTCCACCGCTTTTATGTAGGCAAGATCGGCACAGGGGTGATCTACCTGTTGACCGGCGGCGTCTTTGGAATCGGCTGGCTGGTGGACGTGATTCTAATCGCCTGCGGGAGTTTCGCGGATTCTGCGGGCGCGCCTTTGAAGCGATAGAAATTTCGAAATATGGAGAAACGTTCAGATGGGGAAGGGGCCTTTCCGTTGTAAACGGAGGGGCCTTCCCTGTTTTTTCTTCAGAGGGCGTGGGACTTCGAAATACATCCATCGTATATTTTGTGGCAGGAAAACTCGAAAAACGGCCGGGGATGCAAGTTCACTCTTGATTTTTTTGAGAATCTATGCTATCATAAATAGCGTTCTAAAAATCCGGGTGTAGCGCAGTTTTGGTAGCGCGCTTGAATGGGGTTCAAGAGGCCGCAGGTTCAACTCCTGTCACTCGGACCAAATCCGTCAAAGTCTTATGGCTTTGACGGATTTTTTCTGTTTTAAGCGCTCATGTAGGTTTGATTGTGAAGAGCTGATTCTGCACGGACAAATCAGTTTGGATAGGTTTCGTGATTCTCGACTTGGGACTCATCTATCTTTCCCGTGTCGAGAATATTCTTTTTATCGTCGGTTGCTTAAAACCTCCTTTGTTGGGATATAGAAAAAGACAGACCGACGGCTGGCACGTAAGGAATACCTTTTCTTTTTGGTATTGGTATATGAAAACGTTGCCCGTAGTCCTGTTAGACGGAGAAATCCCTAAACGGACAGTAATAGAAAAACTTGAAATTATTTATCAAGGTAGATATACTAAATATTAGGGGGAGAGATGATGGAAGGGCTAAAAAGGTTTTTATTAAAATATGGGCTTATTTTAATAGTATTTATTATATCTTTGTGTATCCCTTTTATAATTAATGAAGCATATAAGTTTGGTAATGGATACGTTACTTTATGGGGGGCGCCAGAAGTGCTAAGTTTCTATGGTTCGTATTTGTCATTCCTTGGTACGGTAGTTCTTGGTATTGTAGCAATATATCAGAATAATAAAGCATATCAGTTAAACGAGCAAATGCAAAAGCTGGAACAAGCACAATTTGTTTCTATGATATCTATTAAATGTTTAGAAATAAATAGACGAAGCGTTTCCCAACCTCGGTATTTAAATCAAAATATGCGCAATATTGAAATTTTTGATTTAAAAATGGAAAATTTTCAAAGCGATAATTGTTATCATATTGATGTTAATTTTGAAAATAATAGTTCATTCCCTGTGGTTCAACTATGTGTCCATGCAGGTGCCAAAAATAATATTAATTGTATTTTGTGGGGAATTGAGGCTATGAAAAAAATCGCAATCTACATACCACCTCACGGGACACAGGCCATTCGTTTTATAGTACCTTGTGAAATGTTTGAGGCAGAAAATAAGTACCAGTTACCTCTACATATAGAGTTTATAAATATTTTTGATTTTAGGACGGTCGGTACGATCTATTTACATAACTTGGAAAATACGGAAAGAAGGAATGAATTCCAATTTCGCTTGGCTAAATTCACAGATGTGCGATCTAAGTGATAGTTCCAAAGACAATAAAAGTGAGTTCTTGTACTGATCCGCACCCTTTAACCCCTATTTATGAAAGATATGTGGTCAAATGGGATTGGAGCCCAGTTGAAGCAATTACACCACTTTCTTAAAACTAAGAAACGTTCTTTCACACCTCTATGGGTATGGATTACGTTTGGTTTTATAGGATAAGAGCCTTACTTGCTATTTGCAAACCATTAATTTATTGGATTTTGACAGATCTTTTAATGACACTCAGACTAGATTCAGCTTTTTCTTTTGATTTTTTGCGCGCATTGGAAATAGACGGCTGTTTTGTCAAGATTCTCACAGCAATAATTCATAAAAAATATGTATCTACCAGGGCGCTCCTTATGGAGTGCCCTGGTTTGCTTTCTAAATTGTCCTGCCGATATGGGAAAGTGGGCTTTCGCCTATCACACCAGAAGGTGGGCTTGCAATGTTACGATAGATAAGGTACAATAAGTTTCGCAAATTGAAAAGAGGATAAAAGAAGACATGGTTTGCAGAACTCTGGTAGAATGAAG
>NZ_JADNJD010000015.1:0-92299 GCF_015554745.1 Anaeromassilibacillus sp. 1001302B_160321_C8
AATCCTCAGGATTGGGTCCTTCTGTGTTTTATTCGTCTATTTTTTGCATGTGGTGGGATTGTGATTTTTGCTTGCTTCCATAGAGCTTCCAATATGGAGCAGAAAGCAAACTCTTTTCCGTTTGCTTTCGTAGGGAACGCCGTAGGCGAGAGAGGCACTTTGTGCCCGCCGTAGGCGCGAAAGACGCTGCGCGTCCGCGTAAGACGTTGAACGTCCCGTCAAGCATTGCACGGTGACGATTGGATAAATGCTTCTAAAGGACACTCCCTTGTGGAGCGAAACACGCCATAATCGCGGTTTACTTTCGTGGTTGCCGCCAGAGGCGTGTCCCGACTGGAGGTCCTTCCCTATAAGCAACGAGGGCCCAGTCCGGGAGTTTTCCCGAGGCTGGGCCCTTTTCTATATTCCATGCTTTTCTTTTTCAGATCGGATGCAGAACGATGGCTTCCTGTGTCTTTAGGCGTTTTTCCCCTTGTTCTTGTAGGACTTTCCCTGTGGAGCGGAAAGTAAACTCCTCGCAGTTTGCTTTCGTAGGGAACGCCGTAGGCGCGGAAGGCACTGTGTGCCCGCGTCCCGACCGGAGGTCCGCGAAAGACGCCGTGTGTCCCCTAATAAACAGCAAGGCCCTCACCCCGGGAGAATTTCTGGGGTGGGGGCTTTTTGCGTGTTTACGGTATTTTATGGAGCGGCCTATTCAAAAGGTTAGAAATTGTGTGTTGAGAGGCTTTTCTAGTTAGATAGTAAATTTTAAAATGCACAAAAAATTGTAAAAGAATCCAGGAAAACTGTAAATACTCGTGCGCGTTAGACTGCTATACTGATAGACGTAAAATTGGCATAAGAATGCCAAAATTTGAATAGGAGGAGTGAATTTTATGAAAAGAACTGGAAAGCTTTGGCGGCGAGTCTCGGCCTGCGTTCTGGCGGTGTCCATGCTTTGTAGTATGGCAGTACCGGCTTCCGCCGAAGCGGAGTCCTCCCGACGTGGAAATGTTAATTATGTTTCCAATCAGGGAGAGTTGTTGGAAACCCCGTTGGTGCAGTTGCCTTTAGGAGCAGTAAAAGCGCGTGACTGGTTGGAAAACCAGCTTTTGCTGCAAAAGGACAATTTGACCGGCAATATGAAAAAATTCAACAATTACAACTATGAGACCAGTGAATGGCTCAACCATCAAAGCGGGGACAACTGGGAAAAAGGCACCTACTTCTTCCGCGGATTGGTGGCATTGGCGTATGCGTTGGATGATGCCGCATTAAAAGAAGAGGCACAGCAATGGGTGGAGGCGATTTTAAGCAGCCAGACGGAGTCCGGCGCTTTTGGCCCCACCAGCAGCCTGGGAAATTGGTGGTCCCGTATGCCTGCCCTGATGGGAATGCGCGATTATTATGAGGCTACCGTTCACCAAGGGAATCCGGATGAGCGGGTACTGCCTTTCTTTGAAAAATACTACCGTTATCAGGCAAAAGAACTTCCCAACCGGCCCCTCAGCGATTGGGGCGACGCCCGCGGGGGAGACAATCTCGAATGTGTTTTCTGGTTTTATAACCAGGTATATGATCCCGCAGACCCGGAAGCCAGCCAGTGGCTGCTCGATCTGGGAACGTTGCTCTATGAGCAAACCTGGGATTGGCAGGACAAATGCAACAATACGACAATACGCGAGCATGTAGTCAATACCACACAGGGAATCAAAGCGCCGCCGGTTTATTATCAGCTTAGCGGCGATGAGGCGGATAAAGTCGCCTATCGTAATGGTATTTTCAATTATAGTGTGGATCATGGCCGAATTGACAATCAGCCCAATGCCGATGAACGGGCTAGGGATAATCGTTCGACACGCGGCAATGAGACGTGCAGCGTGGTGGAAGGATTGTTGACAGCGGAAATATCGGAGCGTATCTTTGGAGACGTCTGGACGGCGGATCACATGGAACGCTTGGCATACAATTCGCTGCCCGCTTGCTTTACGCCGGACTTCAGTGGACAGTGCTATTATCAGCTGCAAAACCAGGTGATCTCCACAGTGGGATACCATGAGTTCGATTGTGACCACGGTGATGACATCGCTTATGGCGCTCCGGCCGGGTACGAATGCTGTTTCCCGAACTGCCACATGGGATGGCCAAAATTTGTCCAGAATATGTGGATGGCAACAGAGGACAATGGGCTTGCGCTGGTAGCCTACGGCCCAAACAGTGTGACCGCTAAGGTTGCAGACGGAAAGACGGCACAATTTGTGCAGGAAACGGATTACCCCTTTAAGGACGCAATCCACCTGACTTACAACGGGGAAACCGCGGAATTTGAACTAAAACTGCGCATCCCGGAATGGTGCGAAGCTCCGGAAGTTTCGGTCAATGGAGAGGAACAGGAAGGCGTTATTACCGGCGAATATTATACCATCAAACGCGACTGGCAAGCCGGTGATGAAGTCGACGTACGCCTGCCGAGCGAATTGGAGACCTCCACCTGGTACAACGATTCGGTTGCTGTGGAAAAAGGCCCCCTGATTTTCAGCCTCAAGATTGAAGAAGATTGGCGCACAGAAGACAGCAACGACGCCCGCGACATTCAGCAGGCACATCAGGAGCAGTCCCCTCTGCGTGAAATTTATCCGGCAAGCCGTTGGAACTATGGATTGATTGTCAACCGGGAAAATCCAGCGGAGAGCTTCGAGCTTGTGGAAGCAGAAGATGTGGCGCTTCAGCCCTTTAGTGTGGACAATGCGCCCGTTATCCTAAAAGGGAAAGGCCAGATCATCCCGTCTTGGACGTTGGACGGTAATATCGCCGGCCCGCAGCCCTTTGGCCCGACCCCATACGATGAAAGCTTGGTCGAGGATATCGAGCTGATTCCCTATGGATGCGGCCGCCTGCGTGTTACCCACTTCCCCAAAATCGGAGAACCTTCCGATACAATCATAAAGACAGCGGATGTGGATGCGAAGGAAGTTACAGTCCATGGAACTACTTATCAGGAATTTGACAATGTTGTGGTACCCGCAGCGCGCGACTATACCCTGGAAATTCGCGGCGAGGGAACGGGAAGCGTCATCATTAACGGAAAATATTCTCAGGAGATCGATCTTTCTTCCGGACCGGCGACCATTGAAAACCTGAAGGGATTGATCCCCGGAGACCTCCGTTTTGATGCCGGCCAATACAACAATATCCGTTTGGTGGATGCACGGGCCGATCAGATCGAAGTGATTCCGATTCGCCGGACAGTGGATACCATCAAGATTGTCCACACAAAGCGTTCGGACGATGTGGTGAAGGTCATTACAAACCTTGATCCCCAGGAGACGCCGTTCCGCGTGGAATATGGAACGCAGGAAGGGGTCTATACCAACACGGTCACTGGGTTTGAAACAGGGACGATCACACTTTCAGGCATTGATCCAGAAGAGACCTGTTTTGTACGGATTGCAGCCGTTATTAAGGGCGAAGAAGTTACAGCCGAATGCGCTGTTGAACCTGGTTCGGAGGATATTCTAAAGCCAAATCCCGATGTACCACAGGCCTCTTATACCGGATTTGGAACCGTCGAAGATACAGAACGCGATTGGCTTCTGTATGATCCGGAAGGTTTGGTAGAAATCCAGGAAACACCGGACAACCGCTCGCAAATTCATTTCGGAGTAGGCGAGCGCGTAAAAGCGGTTTTGGATCTGGAAGAAGCTTACGATTGGTCGGACTATGTTGCAGAAGCACAAGTTACCATTGATAAAAACGAATACCGGGATGTAGGGCTGATTTTCCGCGGAACAAAGTTCGGCAACAATGCGGATGAATATTATGGATACTACGCCGGTATCGGCAAAAATGGTATTGTGATAGGCTATGCTGACGGAGGCTGGAACCAGCTTGCTGGGATTCCGCGCGATTTCCAGGCAGGCCAGACTTACACCATTAAGGTAGTCGCCCGCGATGAGTACTTTGCAGTCTATGTAGACGACGAGCTGGTATACCGCTTCCATGATAGCCGTTATGCGGTTGGAACCGTTGGTTTCCGCTCTTGGAAAGAAGCCTTTACGGCGAATGGAGTCCAAGTCCGTCCGGTGACAGAAGAGGATTTGAAGGTCTTTGAAGGTTTTGTAAATGAGGATGATCAGCCTGATTCGGAATATCCACCTTATGTCGAAGCGAATTTCTCGGATGATTTTTCCGATGTAGACGCTTCTAATGCCGCTTGGACGAAGCATGGTGCAACTGACAAAATTCAGATTTCCGATGGATTGTTGCACTTTGGTTCAGACGGCGACGTCAAAGCAATGGCGGGAGACGATACATGGAGCGATTATGTTGTCAAGGCCGACATCACGTTGACACAGGATAACACACAAAATGCCGGTATTATTTTCCGCAGTACCAATGAAGGCGCTGGAGCCAATAATTTCCATGGATATTATTTTGGCATCGGACACAATTATTGGATTATGGGCTATGGCGATGGAAATTGGTATCAGTTGGCCAGAGAAGAAGGATTTGACTTTAAAGTGGGAGAACCCCACACGCTTCAGGTCATTGCATGGCATGATACCTTCCAATTCTACATCGATGGAGAATTGGTATACCGTTGGGCAGATGCAAACAGCCGCTATCAAACCGGCAAAATCGGTATGCGCAGTTATCAGCGCAGCTTTGATGTGGATAACGTCCTTGTGCGGCCGCTAAGTGCGGAAGAGCTGGAGGAAATGCAGAAACCCACTGTATTGGACGTAGATGTCACTTCCGCGTACAATACCCTGATGGCTTACTATCCGCTGAATTCCGGCGCAAACAGTTATAAAGTGCTGTATGGAACCGAGCCCGGTGTTTACACACATGAGGAAACCAATATTGCGCATCACCCAAGCCATGCGAAGGACAAAGTCGCTTTCACCGTTCCAGAGGCGGGGACCTATTATGTGAAGTTTGTTGCGCTCAAGGACAATACGGTGATTGCAAACTCGGAAGAATTGGAAATCACGACCGATTTCCGCGCGGACACCACGGAAGACCGCGAGAAATTGGCAGATGTTTTGGCACAGGCAAAGGCGGTTGATACATCCAACTTTACTGAAACCAGCTTGGCCCGTTTGGAGCGCGCCATTGCAGATGCGGAAGCACTCCCAGAGGATGCCAGCCAGATGGCAGTCTGCATTGCAAGGAGCATTCTTTATGCAGCCATGACCACGCCGAATTCCCCGGACTTCCCCAATGAGCCGGAAGTGCCGGGCGAGCATACGCTGACCGTCACCTTCCCGAAGTCAGTCGAGCTGAGCATCGACGGCGAGAGCCAGACGATTGCCAACCTGCTTGGCAAATATTCGGCCAACGTGATGGCGGACACCGAACTCAACTTGACCTTTGCACCGAGCGTAGAAGGCCGCGAGATCGCAGGCGTCACCGTGAACGGCGAAGCCATTGCGGAAGACAGCTTTGACGCTGCCGGGTATGTGTACAGCGCGGCTATGCCGAACGCGGACACCACGATCGAGCTTGGCTTCACAGTGGTAGACAAGCAGAACCTGCGCGCTGCCATTGAGATTGCAGAAGGCCGGGCGGACGAAGCAGCGGAAGCCGTACCGTCCGTGAAAGAGAAGTACGAAGCGGCCTTGCAGGCGGCGAAGGACGTCGAAGCCAAGAAGACCGCAACGCAGGACGAGATCAACACCGCATGGAGCAACTTGATCGACGCACTGCATTATCTGAGCTTTGTCGCAGGCGATAAGAGCCAGCTGGAAATCCCGATGGAGATCGCAGAGTCCATCAACCGCGACCTGTTCACGCCGGACAGCCTGGCAGCGCTGGACGAAGCGTATGCAGCAGCTGCTGACCTGATGGACGACGAGGAAGTTCTGGAAGCGGACATCACCGCAGCAGTGGATGCGCTGTATGACGCTATTTATGGCTTGGTCTACCGCGCAGACATCACCGAGCTGGAAGCGCTGGTCCTCAAGGGCGACGGCATTGTTGCAAATGCGGATCAGTACACCCAGAACGACGCATGGACGAGCTTTGAGACCTCTCTGGAAGAGGCAAAAACCGTCCTGGCAAATGAAAACGCAACGCAGGATGCGGTGGATACCGCAGTGAAAGACCTTACGGCAGCGATCTCCGCTCTGCGCATGATCCCGAATAAGGATGCGCTGGAAGCATTGATCGGGGAAGCCGAGGCAATCAATACCAATAAGTACACGACGAAGAGCGTGGCAACGATGAAGGCCGCATTGAGCACGGCAAAGGCAGTTTTGAACGACGACCAGGCGACCGAAGAAGAGGTTGCGGATGCAGTCGAAGTGCTGGAGAACAGCATCGACGGCTTGGTCGAGAAGAGCACCTCCACGAGCTCGAAGAACAGCGGCAGCACCTCTGCGAACGTTGGCAATGCATACGGCGCAGCGGGCGTTGTATCTGCAAGCCAGAGCGTGGCAGCGAATGCGTATGTGGTTTCCGATACGACGGTGAACTTCACCTTGAAGAGAGGCAGCGCGTACTGCTTCAAGATGACGGTCGTGAACGGCAACGCCATGGCGCCGAGCTTCACGGCCGGCAACGGCGATGTGCTGAAGACGCAGTTCGTGGCGAAGGTTGGCAACGACTACTACTACAGAGTCTATGCCACCGGTACGCCGGGCCAGAGCACGGGCGTTTACACGACCCTGCCGGGCAATGCCCCAGTCAAACACTGTGCAGTGACGATTGGCTAAGTTGAAATGACAAAATAAAAGCAAAGGATTCTTCCTGATAAACAGCAAGGCCCTAACCCTGGGAGTTCCCAAGGCTAGGGCCTTTTTATATCCGAATGCTTTAATTTTTCCACATCTGGTGCAGAATGATGGCTTCCTGCCTTTATAAAGTTTTTCGTTTGCTTCTGTAGGGCTTTCCCGATATGGAGCGGAAAACAAACTCCTCGCAGTTTGCTTTCGTAGGGAACGCCGTAGGCGCGAAAGACGCTGTGCGTCCGCCGTAGGCGCGAAAGGCACTGTGTGCCCGCTGTGCGTCCGATTGGATAATCGAAGATACTAGAATAAAGGGGAAAGGGCACTGCCTTTCCCTGAAAACGGCAAGGACCCAGTCCTCGGAACTCCGAGGCTGGGTCCTTGCTGTTTTTAGAAAAATTTTGGCTCAGGGAGCAGAATCATCTGCTTCATCGATAGGAATACGGACAAAGACTTTCCGATTTTCCATAGGATTTCTTGCTACGATGAAGTGTTCATAGCATTTCTTTCAGTTGTTCCAGTTGCTCTACCGGCGCCAGACAAGCCCCATTTCGGCATAGATAATACATCACACCGTTTGCCGGGATAGGATAATTCGCGGTATATGGAGCAATTTTTTCCAAGGCCGGTGCATTATTTGTGTTTTTCACCAAGATATGGATAGGTTGCTTTCGAAGAAACGGTTGGGCCTCGGACGGGACAGAACCAACGGTAGAACATAAGAGGCTCTTTGGCGGATCTAAGGCCTCTTCCAACGCCAAAAGTGCAAAACAATGCGCCATGGAAAAATCGGCAATATTCCCTGCGAGAAAACGAAGCTGAAGATCCGCATACGTGCGCCAATCTGGTTCATTCGTCAGCGCAGCCAGACGAACCAGCACAAGCGTTGCCACCGCGTTGCCGGAAGGAAGCGCACCGTCATAGAATTCCTTGGGGCGGGTCAGCAGTTGTTCTGCATCCGATGCATAAAAGTAAAAACCACCGTGTTGGTTGTCGAAAAAGGAATGAACCATCGTTGTGGCAAGCGTAACCGCTTCGTCAAAATAGGAAAAATCAAAGGTTGTATGGTACAATTCAAGCAATGCCCAGGCGTAATAGGCATAATCATCCAATTGCCCTGGATAGGCCGCTTCTCCTGCCCGCCAGCGCACCAGAAGGCGGCTGTCGGCCGTGCGCAGATGCCTTTGCAGAAATGCGTGCGCTTGTTGCGCAGCTTCTAAATAGCGGACGTCATCCAAAACAGTATAAGCCTTCGTGAAGGCTACAATCGCCAGAGCATTCCAAGAGGTCAAAATCTTATCGTCCAGATGCAATTCCAGGCGGGAGAGGCGGTACTGGCAGACGGTTTTGCAAAGGCTTTCTATCTCTGCGGGCGGCTCCGTGTAAAGCGGATGATCCAAGAGATTGGGAAGATTCTGTCCTTCAAAGTTTCCACGGGGTGTGATCCCGAAATACGCACAGAAAGCAGCGCTATCCTTGGGGCCAAGTAGATGCTCGATTTCCTGCGGCGTGAATCCGTAATATGCCCCTTCCTTTCCGTCACTGTCCGCATCCTGCCCGCAGTAGAACCCTCCCTCCGGGGAGGTCAATTCCCGCAAGAGATATTGGAGCGTCTGCTCTGCCATCGTACGGAAAAAGGAGCGGCTGGTCATTTGAAATGCCTCCAGCGTGGTATAGGCGAGAAGCGCGTTGTCATAGAGCATCTTTTCGAAATGCGGAATGAGCCAACGACGGTCCGTGGAATAGCGGGAACAGCCGCCTCCGATATGGTCAAAGAGGCCGCCGCGATACATGTGGCCGAGCGTTTGGAGAGCCATTTCTTGCACTTTGCGATTTTTTGTCCGCGCCGCATACCGAAGCAAAAAGAGCAAATTGTGGCACATCGGAAATTTGGGCGCGGCCCCGAATCCTCCATAGTGGGGGTCGAAACGATCCTGTAATTGGCGAACCGCCCGGTCGGATAAAGACAAACTTGGCTCGGCTGCCCTGTGAAACTGCGCGGAGCGTTCTTGGAGTTCCGCGGCGATTTGCTCGCTGGAATGTAAAAGCATCTCCGGTTGTTCACGCCAGAGCTTAGAAACCTCTTGCAGCAGCTCTATAAGCCCCGCTGTTCCATATTGGGCATGTTTAGGGAGGTACGTTCCAGCGAAAAAGGGCTTTTGTGCAGGTGTCATCAAAATCGTGAGGGGCCAACCACCGGAACCGGTAAGCGACTGGCAAACCTCCATGTAGACCGTGTCGATGTCGGGGCGCTCCTCACGGTCTACCTTGATAGCGATAAACTGTTGATTCAGCAGATTGGCAACCTCTTCATCCTCAAAGGATTCATGTTCCATCACATGGCACCAATGACAGGTGGAATAGCCGATGCTCAAAAAGATGGGCAGGTTGTTTTGCTTTGCTACACGGAACGCCTCCGGCCCCCAGGGATACCAATCCACCGGGTTGTGGGCATGCTGCAAAAGATAGGGCGATTTTTCATGGATCAGATGATTTTCATGCATGGGGAAGATCCTCCTGTGCGGGATTATCCAGAAGATTGCCTTTATAATCGAACCGGGAGCCATGGCAAGGGCAGTCCCAGCTTTTTTCGTCCGAATTCCATTCCAATTGGCAACCCAGATGCGGGCATTGCACAGACACGACGAAAATCTCCCCGTGTTCGTCTTTATATACGCCCGCTTTTTTGCCGTCGTATTCTACAATTCCGCCGTGTCCTGGCGAGAGGGCGTCCAGCTCCGCGCGCGGTGGATTGAAGAAGGTACGCGACAACCCGGCGGTTGCATGCGCTGTTTCCTCGATCAGCATTTTGGCAGATGCAGAGGGCTTGAACCGCTGTGGAGAGAAGACTTCGGCGTCCGGATGGTTTCGTCCCATGATTTGGCTGGTCAAAATCTGTGCCGCCACCATGGAGGAAGTCATTCCCCATTTTTGGAACCCTGTGGCGACATACCAATGGGGCGTTGAGGAGGAGAACGGGCCGATGTAGGGAACGCCATCCAAGGTCATGCAATCCTGTGCAGACCAGGCGGCAATTTCACGGCTTTCCGGCCAATAGCGCTGTGCCAGCCGGCGCAGACGGGCATATCGCCCGCCTGCGGCATTTTCTCCGGTGCGGTGGCTTCCCCCGCCGAGAAGGAGTACATTTTCATCCGGCCGGAAGGAAAGCCCGTTCTCGTCGATACCAAGATACATTCCTTCCATCTTAGCGGTATTTTCCAATGCCAGCACATAGCTGCGCTCCTGATGCATGCGCATAAAATAATATCCCGGCATGTTAAGAAAGGGGTAATGGCAGGCAAAAACAATCGTTTCGGCCATCACCACCCCATGCGGCGTCAAAAGGCGATGCTCTTCTACCGATTGGACGGGCGTATGCTCGTAAATTTCCAAATGGGAAGCGATTACCCGCAAAAAGTGCAGGGGGTGGAAACGCGCCTGTCCGTCAAAGCGGACCGCAGCGCGGACCGAAAAAGGGAGTTCGGTACGCCTAGTAAAGTTTGCCTCGATGCCCAGCCTTCTGGCCACTTGTGCCTCCCGGACGAGGGGTTCCTCTTCCAGGGTGGAATACAAATAGGCAGGACATTGGGTGAATGCACAGTCAATGTCCAGTTCCGCGATCAGAGTGCGGTAGTGTTCCAATGCCTTTTGATTGGCGTGTGCGTACTGCTGAGCCAATTCTTCGCCAAATTGTTCGACTAGGCGGGCATAGAGCAAACCATGTTGGGAGGTGATTTTGGCGGTAGTATTTTTGGTTTGCCCGCTTCCTATCCGCTCGGCTTCCAGGACCACCGGGTGAAGCCCTGCTTTTGCGAGAAAGTAGGCAATTAAAATGCCCGCCATTCCCCCGCCGATTACCGCGACATCTGCACGGAGCTCTCCGCGCAGTGGGGGATAAGCGGGCATATCCGTTGTTTTACTCCAAAGCGACTCCATCAAGAACGAAACGCCTCCCTTCCATCCTTTTGGGAAAAGAGAGGAAAGAAATCTGTTTGATACATAAAAAACCGCCCTTCCATAAAGAAGTGATACTTCTAGTCTTTGAAAGGGCGGAAAAAATATACAGTGGATTGGAAGGGTCAGGTGGCAATCTGGACGGAAGGCCCCTCGACAGAGACGTCTTCCTCTGCGCGCAGCTTGACGGAGGAGGCGTATTCCGTCGGGGTCATTCCTGTGATGGCCTTAAACCGGCGGGAAAAATAATGGATGGTGGAGAACCCAAGCGCGTGTGCAATCTCTGTGAAGTTTTGCCCGCCCTGGCGGATCAGCCGTTTGGCGGCCTCAATCTTGAGCCGGCAAAAGTATTCCATCACCCCGCCTCCCGTTTTGGCGCGAAACATTTTTTGCAGGTTCGAGCGGCCGATCAAATTGTTCTGGCATACATCATCCAATGTGAGGCTGCGGTGAACATTGTTCTCCAAATACGTGATGATTTTGGTGAAGGTGTCCTGGTTGGCCTTTTCGCGGATGGAGGAACTAATTTTTAAATTTGCATCGACGATATTCCCTTTTCGAATCAGGTCGATCAGCATTTGTTCCAGGCTGATTCGAATCAGTTGTTCCGCCCCAAAGGGAGCGTTTTCGCGCCGCTCTAAGGGTTGCGAAGGCGGAGCGTCCAAAGGAGTCGCGTATGCATTGCGCGCTTCGCGGATCATGGCCGCCAAGAGCAGGCTTTCCGAATCGCTCACACGAAGAATTTTGTGCTCGAAGAAACGCATGGCGGGGGAATGGCAACAAAAATTAACCAGAATTAAGTTGGGTGTATGCGCTCCCCGGACCGATATGCTGTGGACCTCCTCCGGTTTATGGAAGATAATATCCCCCTTCCGAAGAAGATAGATGGCATGTTCCGTAGACACTTCAACTTGCCCATTGTCCACATAAAGAAACTCCCAGCAGTCATGTGCAACTTTTGAGGAAGAGAAGTCCTGTGTAAATTCATAATAATGTACAGAAATTAAATAATCGAGTGCGATTCCTTGATTGACCAGCGGGCTAAAAACATCCATGTCCTCACCACATTTCTTTTGCTTGGTTTCGTTCCCTTAAAGCCGTTTAAGGATATGATCGATAGAAACATTTTACACTAAAATTTTAAAATTTTCAATAGATTACTATGTAAAATATACATTGAAAAAGGAGGCTTGCAGAGAAATTTTGTCATTAACACGACATAACAAAAGCACCATCGAATGTGCAGACAGCGAATCCGATGGTGCTTCCATTGAGCGAATCTATGCTTATTCCAAAAATCCTTCCACGATGCGTGTTTCGGCTTCCTTTTCCGTCAAACCGAGCGTCATGAGTTTGATCAACTGCTCGCCGGCAATCTTGCCGATTGCCGCTTCATGGATCAGGGCAGCATCCACGCAATTGGCGCTGATTTCCGGAATCGCGCTCACACAACCGTTGTCCATGATGATGGCGTCGCATTCCGAATGCCCGGCACACTTGGCGTTGCCGTTCACCTTGGAGAGGAAGAGCTGTTTCGAATCGTCGCGCGCAACCGAACGCGAGACGAGATGCGCGCTGGAATCCGTCCCATTCAGATCAACCTCAAAGCTTGTCTCCGCATACTGCTTGCCGTGCGTCATGATTTTTTCCTTAATGACCAACTTTGCGCGATCCTGCAAAATGGCCTTCGAGAAGCGCTTGGTGGAATCCACACCCTTGATTTGGGTGGTTTCCATCTCCATATAGCTGTCTTCCGCCGCTTCGATATATGTCTGCGGGTTGATGATGCGTTCACCCGTACCCTCGCCCATGCCGATATGTTTCTCCACATAGACGACCCGTGCATTTTTTTCGAGGAAAAAGCGGTGGATGCCGTTGTGCTCCGCACCGTCGCAGCCGTCGGAATTGACGCCGCAGCCGGCGACGATTGTCACATCGGCATTTTCTCCGATGTAAAAATCATTGTAGACCAAGTCCTTGACACCGCTGTGCGTGACCAGCGCGGGGATGTAGATCTTTTCGCCTTTGGTGTTGTTCTTGACGATGATATCGATGCCAGGGCGGTCCGTCTTGGATTCGATGCGGACGTTTTCTGTATTTTGCCGTCCGGCACATTCCGAATCTTCGCGGATATTAAAAGCCGATTTCGTCGGTTCGCCCTTCCAATCGGCGACCAATTCCAATAACTTTTTTGCAATGTTGTCCATCATACACCCTCCTCTCGCGGGCAGAAGTGGCAGGTATCTGTTCCGCCCAGCAGCTTGGGCAGCACTTCCTCGCGCGTCCCCTGCGTCAAGACTTTTCCGTTGGAAAGCACCACGATCTCGTCGGCAATTTCCATGATGCGCTCCTGATGGGAAATGATGATGATCGACGAACCGTGGATGCCGTCGTGCAGCTTACGGAATACCTGAATCAAATTTTGGAAGCTCCACAGGTCGATGCCGGCCTCCGGCTCGTCAAAAATAGAGAGCTTTGTCCCGCGCGCCATGACCATGGCGATCTCGATGCGCTTGATTTCGCCGCCGGAAAGGCTTGCGTTGACCTCACGGTCCACATAGTCGCGCGCGCAAAGGCCGACTTCCGAGAGATATTCGCACACTCCGGAGGTGGTCAATTCCCGGCCGGCAGCCAGCGTGATGAGGTCGCGCACCTTGATACCCTTGAAGCGGACCGGCTGCTGAAATGCATAGCTGATCCCCATACGCGCACGATCTGTGATGCTGGCGTTGGTAATATCCTGGCCGTCAAAGAGAATCTGGCCGGACGTCGGCTTGAAAATGCCGGCGACGATCTTTGCCAATGTGGACTTTCCGCCGCCGTTTGGCCCAGTGATCACGACGAATTTTCCACTCTCCACATTGAGGGAAACGTCGTTTAAAATGTCCTTGCTATCGGCAAGGTTGAGAGATATATTTTTTAATTCCAGCATAAAAATTCCTCCAAAGGGACCGCCGGAAAGGGGCGTACCCTTTTATTGTAGATAAATTTACTCCAATTTATCTCTATTATACCAATGCCATGCAGAAAAGGCAATGCATCTACGCAATTTGTTTGCGGTAGCGCACGATGGTGACCGGTTTCCCCAGCGTCAACTCTTGGCGGCCTTCGTCCGGAAGGAAACCGTAGTGGGCGTAGAAAGCGCGCGCCGGTTGATTTTCTTCCAGTACCCAGAGGATTGCCTCCCGGCAGCCGAGCGCCTTTAGTTTCTCCAAGGCCCAATCCATCAACGCGCGGCCAAATCCCTGCCCTTGAAATGGAGGGAGAAGATACAGGCCCTTCACATCCCCAACGTTGGCATCCTCTGTGGGGCAGAAGGCCAACATGCCAGCGGGGACGCCGTCCACATAAACGATGTAAAATTGCTCATTGGAACGATTTTCCCAGGATTTGCGCAGAGCGGCGGTCCTCTTTTCCGGCGTGTATTCCTGCTCGAGAAAATCATCCGGCAATATCCCGCGATACACAGAACGCCAGGACAACGCATGCAGGCGGCCATATTCCTCCAGGAGTGTTTCATCCAGCGGGCGGAGCTCCAAACGCTGCGCGATACTTTGGCGCGCGACCGTGCGCAGCGTATCCCCTGTGAGACGGTAGGTTGTCCATTCGCTCATGGGCACCGCTCCCATAGACCGGTAAAAATCGATGCTCGGCTGGTTCCAGTCGAGGCAGCTCCATTCCAGCCGCCCGCAGCCACGTGCAACGGTGATGGCCGCGAGGCGCTCCAACAGGGCTTTGCCGTAGCCGTTTCCACGCTTTTCCGGCAGGACAAACAGGTCCTCCAAATAGATACCCGCGCGCCCCAGAAAGGTAGAAAAATTGTGGAAAAAGAGGGCCATGCCGACCGGAAACCCGTGTTCTTCGCCGATCAGAACCTCGGCCTTTTTCTTCTCAAAAATCCATTCCCGCAGCAGGGCGTCATCCGCGATTACCTGGTCGGACATGTGCTCGTAATCTGCGAGGGCGTGAATAAATCCTAAGATAGCGGGAATATCCGCTTCTTGCGCAAAGCGGATATGAAATGAATTTTGTGCAGGGGTTGGCTTGTCCATCGTTTCTTTCCTTCCTTTGTGCAAATGCCCGGCATCCCCGGCGGCGTGACATCCAGGGGTGGCCGGGCATCGAAATTATAGTTTGAAATCTTCCGGGTCGTATTCGCGCAGCGGCGGCAGATTCTGCGGCGTGCGCTTGAGTGGGTCATAGGAAAAGCTGCGGCATTCGCCTTCCGGCGTGCGGTACTTCCCCAATTGACAGACGCATGCCCCGTCAAAATCCGAACTGTGTGCACAGTATTCGCAGCGGACTTCGATATCACTGCGGAAAAATTTTTTGATCCCTTTCCAGGCCATGTTGCATCTCCTTTGCCGGTTGTCCTTGAAACCATACCATAGGCTAACTATTATAGCAGAATTTCTGCAAAAATTCCACTATTGCTTTGCAGTTTCGATTCGGTTGTCCTTCCGGCATTGAAGCAGGAGAAGGATGCATAGGCCGACGATGGCAACAGCGGCGGGGACGGAACCCATCAGGACGCCGTGCAGGGGCGCGGTTGTGTTGCCAAAGGCCGGCGCTGCCTCCGGAAAAAGGACACAGAGGCCAAAGGTGATCCCGCCCGCCAACAGGCCGTGAAACAGGCGAAACAGCATAAAGCGGGGCATGCCGATCGGGATGCCGGAGATCGAGGAAAGAATCTGAAAATGCACGCAGATGCCGCCCCAGCCGATGGCAAAGGAGAGGACCCATAGGGGGAGGCCCTGCTGCACCGCATCGTTGCAGCCGCCGGTCACCTCCAGCAGAATGGAAACAAAAGTGGATGCGGTGGGGGAGGAAAGAAATACCCGCAAAAGATCTAGCAAGACGGCGAACAAGATGACAAAGCAGCACATGGAGAGCATGGAGCGCGCCGCGTCGGAAGCGGAGCAGATCAGCGCTTGCGCGGCGCCCATTCCCTTTTGGGAGACGGCTTTTCCGCGCTGTTTGCGGGAGACGCCCAAGCTGCACAGAATCCCCAGGAGCAGGGACGCGGAGAGCTGTGAGGCCAAAAGGATTACGCCAGCCTGGGCGTTGCGCAAAAGGCCCGCCCCCACCACACTGAGGACGAACGCGGGGCCGGAGTTGACGCAGAAGCAGAGCATGCGCGCTGCTTCCTGCGGGGTGATTTCCCCCTCTTGGCAGAGCGCGGCCACGGCACGCGCACCCACCGGATAGCCGCCCACCATGCTCATGACAATCGCCGCCGCTGCGCTCCCCGGCAATCCAAAGAGGATGCGGCATGGGCCGGCGGCAAGCCTACCCATGGAAGCAGCCAGCCCGGATTTTACAACAAACACGGAGAGCGCCATAAAAGGGAAAAGGGAGGGGATCAAAATATCCACACAGTATCCAATCCCTCGTTTGGCTCCGGCCGCAGCCTGAGTGGGATAAAAGAGCAATGCCGCGGCGGCGCAAAGGACGCCGAGGGGCAGGAGCAGGCGTGCAAAGTGTTTTTTCATGGAAAGGGCCTCCCTTGTTCAAACAGGTTCGTCCCAATCATATGATGCTTTGAGCCGCGTTCAGACCCATATGCATGGACTTTTTTGGATAGAAAGTTTTATTTAGGGATTTGGCTGCATAGGTTTATGAGAGCACGATATAAAGTGAGAAAGTTTGGGGTGAGGCGGATTGGCCGAAAAAAAGATCGAAAACAAGCGACCACAGAGATTCAACAGCCTCCCCATGTCCACATATATGGAGGTCAAAGGGAATCATGAGGTCGTTTTGGAGGGATGCCGGGGAGTATTGGAATACGATACGGATGTGGTGCGCGTCCGTGCCGGGAGGATGACGCTTCGGTTTACCGGGCGCTGCCTGGTGATCCGTTGCCTGACCGCCGATTCCTTAGTCGTGGAAGGCTTCATTACCGGGATTGAATTTCTCTCCTAATACACATCCAAACTGGGAAGGGAAGGATTGTGCGTGATCGTATTGCATGCTCTCCGCTGGGTGATGGGCACCGTCCGCTTTTCCATACGCGGCGCGCCGGAACAATTTTTAAACCAGTGCGCACGAAACGGGATCAGCCTTTGGAATATTGAAAAGAAAGAAACGTTCACCGCTTGCATTTTCGCGGGCGGTTACCGCCATTTGCTGCCGGCCGCCCGCAAAACGAAGTGTGTCTTGAAAGTGCAGGAGCGCCGGGGCATGCCGTTCCGGCTTGCGTTTCTCCGGCGCAGGAAAGGGCTGGTGGCGGGAGCGGTCCTCGCTTTCCTGCTCATTCAAGTTTTGTCGCTCCACGTTTGGAGCGTGGAGGTTTCAGGAAACGAGGGAATCCCAACGGAGCAGATCGAATCCGTGGCAGCGGAGCTGGGGCTGAAGCCCGGCGTATGGAAAAAGGACGTGCAGGCGAAACTCTTGCAGCAGCAGCTGATGAACGCCTTCCCGCAGGCGAGCTGGCTTTCCGTAAACACGTCCGGTTGCCTCGTCCAAATAGAGCTGGAGGAACTCTCGGAAAAACCGGACCTGGACACCAACAAGCGCGCCTGTAATATCCTGGCAAAGGCAACCGGGCAGATCCTTTACATGGAGGTCTATGCCGGCACACCGGAGGTGAAGGAGGGCGACGCTGTGGTGGAAGGCCAATTGCTCTTAAACGCCGTGGTGGAGGACACCTATGGACGGAGCACACTGAAGCACGCGGCGGGAAAGATCATCGCCGCGACCAAACATACCTTTACCACCCAGGTGGAGATGCAAAAGGAGATCGTACAGGAGACCGGGCATATGGTGACGCGGCGGAGCGCAACCCTGTTTGGCCTGCGGATCCCGCTGAGTTTTACCGGGAAGCCGGACGGCGTCTACCGTCTGGAAGCGGAGCAGGTGCGGCTCAAGGTGATGGATTCCCTATTGCCCATCTCGTTCTATACAGAGAATTGGGTGGAAGAAACGCGGCGGACCGTGCCGCTCTCCCAGGAGGAGGCGCTGGAAAAGGCGCGCGAGGACGTCGCAATTCAACAGAAGGAACAGATCGGGGACGCGAAGATTACAGCCCAGGAGGAGACCGTTGAGGTCCGGGATGGGGTGCTGTACTATCGCGTGGATGTGGACTGCGAAGAAAATATCGGTGTAGAGTCGGAAGTTTTTCTGCAATCTTGATTTTTTTATGAATTTTGCGGTCAAATTAATGACGAACGAATTTATGTGTGTTATAATCATTTTATTCGGATCGGTGTGAAAAGGAATGGCGCGGGTGCCGGTGTGATCGAAATTTTGCCGCGCCAGGTTGGAGATTAAGGATGTTTGAGCAAAGAATCAATATTGACCGAATGGAGCAGGCCGTGGCGCTTTTCGGCAGCTTCGATGAAAATATTAAGTTGATCGAAAATGAATATACCGTCAATGTGGTCGGACGCGGGTCGGAGATCAAGGTGAGCGGCGAACCGGAAAACGTGGCAAAGGCCGTCCGGGTGATCGAGAGCCTCTTGACCCTGATTAACCGCGGCGAAGTGTTGAGCGAACAGAATATCCGGTATTGCATTGCCCTGGTCAACGAGGGGACGGAGGAAAAGATCGAAACCCTTGCAGGGGACTGCATCTGCGTTACCTCGAAGGGCAAGCCGGTGAAGCCCAAGACCCTGGGCCAGAAAAAATATTGCAACGCGATTAAAGAGAACACCATCACCATCGGCGTTGGACCGGCGGGTACCGGAAAGACGTACCTGGCCGTTGCGCTGGCCGTCACAGCGTTCCGCGCCCAGCAGGTGAACCGGATCATCCTCACCCGCCCAGCGGTGGAGGCGGGCGAGAAATTGGGCTTTTTGCCCGGCGACCTGCAACAGAAGGTGGATCCCTATTTGCGGCCCCTTTACGACGCATTGTTCGACATGCTGGGGGCGGAGACCTACCAGCGGTATGTAGAGCGCGGAAACATTGAGGTTGCGCCGTTGGCCTATATGCGCGGCAGAACATTGGACGACAGCTTCATCATCCTGGATGAGGCGCAGAACACCACGCCGGAGCAGATGAAAATGTTTTTGACCCGCTTGGGTTTTGGTTCCAAAATGGTCATCACCGGCGACGTCACACAGATCGATCTCCCGGATGGGCGTCATTCGGGATTGAAGGAAGCCATCAAAATCCTGCGCAATGTGGACGATATTGCACAGGTCACATTCAACGAAAAGGATGTGGTGCGCCACCGTTTGGTGCAGGATATTATCAAAGCGTATGAAAAATATCAGGAAGGCAGGCGTTAATTATCATGGAAAAAGTCAGAGTAATCATCGACAACCGGCAAAAAGCAGTAAAAATCCCCACGGGCCTGCGTATGTTGGTGCGCCGCTGCTGCAACGCAGTGCTGCGCATGGAAAATTTCAGCGAGCCCGCTGAAATCAGCGTGACGTTTGTGGACAACAAGCAGATTCAAGAGCTGAATAAGCAGTATCGCAATAAGGATATGCCTACGGATGTCCTCTCGTTCCCGATGGGCGAAAACGGCGTCTACGATGAAAACCACGCCACCGGCGCGAAGATCCTGGGGGATATTGTGATCTCCATGGAAAAGGCGGTGGAGCAGGCGGAATGCTATGGCCACGGTCTAGACCGCGAGGTCGGCTATCTCACGGCGCATTCGATGCTGCATCTGCTGGGCTATGATCACGAGCAGGGCGGCATCGACCGCGTGCGCATGCGTGAGAAGGAGGAGCAGGTGATGACGCAGCTCGGCCTGCCCGCTTCCAGCAGCTATGTTTTGGATGAGGATGAGGAGTAAACTTGCGGTTTGTTAAAAGCCTGAAATATGCCCTGCGAGGCATTGTTTACTGTATCAACAACGAACGGAACATGCGGATACATACAGTCGCTGTGCTGTATGTATTGGCTTTTTCGCCCTTCTTTGAGATGTCACGCGCGCGGTATGCCATCCTTTTGGTCACGTTCGCCCTCGTTTTGACGGCTGAGACGTTCAACACCGTGGCGGAGGAACTTTGCGACCTTGTGGCGCCCAGTTTCCACCCGGTGGTGCGGATTGTGAAGGATATGGCGGCGGGCGGCGTGCTGATTTGCGCCGGGTTTGCCGTGGGAGTCGGGGTATGCCTGTTTTGGCAGCCCGCTGCGTTCCTGCGCATCTGGCGCTATTTTTTGGACAACCCCGCCATGATCGCTGTGCTCTTGGCGAGCATCGCTTTGGCGTTGGTATACATTCTGGCAGGACCGCTCGGCATTCGGGACTTTTTCCGAAAGAAAAAGCTTCCGCGGACGCCCTAAATGCGGCAGAAAGGAAACAAAAAACGAATGGAACTGGAAACGATGCGGCCGGAGGACCGGACCGCTTTTATTGCGATCGTAGGCCGCCCCAATGTGGGAAAGAGCTCGCTTTTGAACCGGATGCTTGGGCAAAAGGTGGCCATTGTGTCCAGCAAACCCCAGACGACGCGCACGAGGATTATGGGCGTGTTGACGGAAGGGGCCGATCAGCTGGTCTTTATCGACACGCCCGGCCTGATGCGCCCGCGCAACCGGCTGGGGGATTATATGGTGCGCTCCGTGACGGAGTCCGTCTCCGGCGTGGACGCTTGCCTGCTGGTGGTGGAAGCAGGGCAGAAGATTTCCCCGGCAGACCTCGATTTGATCGAAAAATTCCGGTCGCTTGACATGCCCGCGGTGTTGGCCATCAACAAGATCGACCTCTTGCAGGACAAGAGTATCCTGATGGCGCAGATCGCAGAGCTTTCCGGGCTGTTTGCGTTCGAAGCGGTGGTGCCGGTGTCGGCGCAAAACGGCGACGGCGTGCGCATCCTGATGGACGAGCTCAAAAAGCTCGCCATGCCCGGCGGCCATTTCTTTGACGACGATACCCTGACCGACCAGCCCGAGCGCGTGCTGGCAGGGGAGATCATCCGCGAAAAATTGCTCCGCCTGCTGGATAAGGAGATCCCCCACGGCGTGGCCGTGGCGGTGGAGCGGATGCGCGAGCAGGAGAACGGCGTGACCGAAATCCACGCGACCATTTTCTGCGAGCGCGATTCCCACAAGGGGATCATCATCGGCAAGGGCGGTGCCATGCTGAAAAAGGTCGGTACCTATGCCCGCGAGGATATGGAGCGCTTTTTTGGCTGTAAAATCAATTTGCAGCTTTGGGTCAAGGTGAAAGAGGGTTGGCGCAACAGCGACGCGATCCTGCGGAGCCTTGGCTACGATAGCAGCAGTTTCGACACATAATTCTATAAACATATAACAGATATTACCGTTCATACCCGTTTCCCTTTTGCACATAGTAAACATGAACAGGTTCCACAAATCTAGGTATTATGGAACGAAGGAGTTGCGCGAAGATTGCTTGGAAAAGGGGCGAACGGAATGGACGACTATGACGAGCAGGCGGCGTGGTCCTGCTTTACGCAGACGGGCCGCGTACAGGACTATCTGATCTACACCCAATGCAAACAGCAGAACGCCGCCCGGCAGGAGGATTCCCATGCAGATCGAGACAGACGGCCTGGTGATTATGGAGCGGCAGGTGGGTGAGAGCGACCGGCTGATTACGGTGCTCACCCGGGAGGAAGGCGTGTTGCGTGCTTTTGCGCGGAAGGCCAAGCTGCTGCGCAGCAGCAAGCTCTCCGCTACCCAGTTGCTCTGCTATTCCCGCTTTCTCATTTATAAGGGGCGGGATAAATACATAATCGACGATGCACAGCCGGTCGAGGTGTTTTTTGATCTGCGGCGCGACATCGGGAGCCTATCCCTTGCCCAGTATTTCTGTGAGCTCGCCGGTGCGCTTGCTCCGCAGGAGGCTGAGGCGGGGGATTTTTTGCGTCTGCTTCTGCGGGCGTTTTACTATTTATCGAAGGGGACCCGGCCGCATTTGCTCGTCAAAGCGGCGGTGGAGATGCGGATGCTGTCCTTGGCGGGCTATATGCCGGACCTAGTCTGCTGTGCCGGCTGTGCCTGCTATGAGGCGGAGACCATGCTGTTTTTGCCGCGCAGCGGCGTCCTCTATTGCCAATCGTGTTATTCCCAGGGGGCGGAGCCGGCGGTGCCGCTTTCCCCCGGCGCGCTGACCGCACTGCGCCATACTGTATATGCGGATTTTGACAAGCTGTTTGCGTTCCGCCTTCCGGAGGCAGGGCTTTGGGAAGTGGCCAGGGCCAGCGAAGCCTATGTGCTGAACACCTTGGGGCGCAGCTTCCCCACCCTGGATTTCTATCACCAGGCGGAACCGGGCGGGAGGGCAGCGTCCGCGGAAGGAACACAGACGGAGAAACTGGATAAAGGATAGGAATGCATATGATTACCGAGCAATGTACAAAAGGCTTGGAGGACAATCCGGAAGCGTGCCGGATTCGCCAGGCCGTATTTGTGGACGAACAGGGGTTTCACAACGAGTTTGATGAAATCGATCCGGAGGCCTGGCATGTGGTGCTTTGGGAGGACAGGGCTGCGCTTGCGACCGGGCGCGTGTTCCCAAAGCAAGGCTCGGATGGCATTTGGACCATCGGCCGTGTGGCGGTTTTGAAACCGTACCGCGGGAAAGGGCTTGGCGCGCTGGTTGTGCAGAAGTTGGAACAGGTCGCTGCCCAGCATGGGGCCAAGGCGTTTACCCTCTCCGCCCAGGTGCGGGCGCAGGGGTTCTATGAGGCAATCGGCTACCATGCCAAGGGAGAAACCTATTTGGATGAATACTGCCCGCATGTGACCATGACAAAACCGGCGGGCGAGGAGAATCAAGAGGAACAGTCATGAGTGAAACAATGGAACGACATTTTAAGGCTTTAGAGCTGGATAAAATTTTACATTTATTGGCGGAAGAGACCTCCTGTGACGCGGCGGCGGAACTGGCGCAAAATTTGCGCCCCTCCACGTCCCTGTCCCAGGTGAAACGCCTTCTGACGGAAACGGACGAGGCCCACACCATGATGGCGCGCTTTGGTGCGCCGTCCTTTGGCGGCCTCAAGGACGTATCGAATTCCCTGCGCCGGGCGGAAGCGGGCGGCACACTCAATATGACGGAGCTGCTGCGCATCGCCACCGTCCTGCGCACGCTGCGCGGGATTGTGGATTGGCGCAGCAAAAGCGAGGGCGTGAAGAGCATCCTCGACGACCGGTTCGATGCGATTATGCCGAACAAGTACTTGGAGGACCGGATCAACCATGCAATCCTCTCCGAGGAGGAGATGGCGGACAACGCCTCCCCACAGCTGGCGACCATCCGGCGGAAGATCCGCTCCGCATCTTCGCGCGCCAGGGAACAATTGGAAAAAATGGTGCGGTCGCCGGTCACCCAAAAATACCTACAGGACCCGATCATCACCATGCGCGACGGGCGGTTCGTCGTGCCGGTCAAGGCGGAGTGCCGCGGCGATGTGCCCGGCTTGGTTCACGATACCTCCTCCTCCGGCGCAACGGTGTTCGTCGAGCCCATGGCCGTTGTGGAGGCAAACAACGAGGTTCGCGTGCTGCTCTCCCAGGAGCAGGCGGAAATGGAGCGCATCCTGGCGGAGCTCTCCGCAGAGGCGGGCAATTTTGCCAGCGGGATCATTTCCGGATACAAAGAGGCGGTGGAGCTGAACCTGATCTTTGCCAAGGCCAATTTGGGCTATAAGATGAAGGCGACCCTGCCTCTGGTCAATGACGAGGGGAAGATCGAACTCAAACGGGCGCGCCATCCGCTGATCGATAAGGAAAAGGTGGTGCCGACCGACATTGAACTCGGCCTGCATTTTGATACCCTGGTGATCACCGGCCCGAATACCGGCGGCAAGACCGTTTCGTTGAAAACGGTTGGTTTGTTGACGCTGATGGCGATGTGCGGCCTGCTGCTGCCGGTGGCAGACAACAGCCAGATTTCGATTTTCAACCATGTGTTGGCGGATATCGGCGATGAGCAGAGCATCGAGCAATCCCTCTCGACGTTTTCCGCCCATATGACGAATATTATCAAAATCTTTGAACAGGCCGATGCATCCAGCCTGATCTTGCTGGATGAGCTCGGCGCGGGGACGGACCCGATCGAAGGCGCCGCGCTCGCGATGTCCATTTTGGAGGCGTTGCGCCGCAAAGGGACGCGCATTGCGGCGACGACGCATTATGCGGAGTTGAAGGCCTATGCGTTGCAGACAGAGGGTGTGGAGAACGCCTGTTGCGAATTCGACGTGACGACGCTGCGGCCGACATACCGTCTCTTGATCGGCGTGCCGGGACGCTCCAATGCGTTTGCGATTTCCCTGCGCCTTGGCATGGACCCGGAGATTGTGGAGCACGCCAGGGAGCTGGTTTCCAGCGAGAATACCCGGTTTGAGGACGTCGTGCAGAGCTTGGAGACCAGCCGCCAGCGCCTGGAAGAGGAGCGCAAGGAGGCACAGCGCCAGCGTTTGGAGGCGGAGGAAGCCAGCCGCGCGGCAAAGGAGCGCAAAGATGCCATCGACGCGCAGGCGGACCGCGAAATGGAGGAAGCCCGCCGCCGTGCCTCTGAGCTGATCGCCCGCACGCGCGGCCAGATCGACGCGATGCTCAACGAAATGGAGGAACTCAAAAAGCAGAAGAATAAGGCGCTCACAGCGGAGCAAAAGGCCAAGCTGAAATCCGGCCTGCGCGCGCTGGAGAACGAAGCTGACCCGGTTCGGAAAAAGGACGAGGAAGCGTATGTCCTTCCGCGCCCCCTCAAGAAGGGCGACCCGGTGTTGATCTATGATATTGACAAGAAGGGGACGGTTCTTCAGCCCCCGGATAAGGACGGCAAGACCGCACTGGTCCAGGCGGGCATCATCCAGACACGTGTGCCGGTCTCCAATCTGCGGCTGCTCAACGAAAAGCCGGTGAAAAAACCGCAGGGGTCGGTCACCCGCAGCGTCAACCGCGCCAATGTCCGCGCGGCGATGGAGCTGGATGTGCGCGGTCAGACATCGGATGAAGCGCTGATGAATGTCGACCAGTTCATCGATTCCGCGGTGTTGGCGGGCATCAATATGCTCACCATCATCCACGGGAAAGGGACCGGCGCCCTGCGCGCCGCCGTGCAGCAGCATCTCAAGCGCCACCCCAACGTGAAGAGCTTCCGCCTGGGCACCTTTGGCGAGGGCGAAGCGGGCGTGACCATCGTAGAACTCAAGTAAAGTGAGGCCGAAAGAATGACAAAGGGGAGCGAAAAGAGCAAAATGTGGATTGCATTTGCAGTTGGTTCCGCGGTGTTCGCGGCGTTGACCTCTATTTTGGCGAAGATCGGCATCGAGGATATGGACTCCAACCTGGCGACGGCCATCCGCACCGTAGTGGTGCTGGTTTTGGCCTGGGGAATCGTATTTGCCACTGGCGCGCAGGCGGGGATTAGCCATATTTCGGCAAAAAGCTTTTTGTTTTTGATCTTGTCCGGATTGGCGACGGGGCTCTCTTGGATCTGCTATTACCATGCCATTCAAATCGGCCCTGTTTCGAAGGTGGTCCCCATCGACAAGTTCAGCGTGGTGATCACCATGGTGTTGGCCTTCCTGTTTCTACACGAAAAGGTGGACGTCAAAACGGTCTTGGGCGGAATCCTGATTACCGCAGGCACGCTGGTTATGATTTTGTAGATCTCATGGACGGTATGCCCCCGGCATGTGGATCATATATAAGGAATTGAGGTCCAGGCAGACGGCTGGTCGTGCTGCCCGGACCTTTTTCGAAGCTTCTGGAAAAGGAGGAATCCAAAATGGATGAGACAAAAAAGAGCAAAAAGGGTTTGGCGATTGGGATAGCGGTGGTGCTTCTGCTTCTGGCGGCTGTGGGAATCACCATCGGCCTTGCGCTTAACGACCCCTATGCCGGTACGGTACAAGCTGCCGCGCAGCCGGAAACCGTCGTCACAAAGCTGGCGGAGTCGCTGCTCACCGGGGAACCAGCCGTCTTGACCAAAGAGGAGGTCAGCGGCCTGTTGGCCGGCCAAGTGGACGGATTGCAGGGGGGAGGCTTTCAGGTGCTCGGCCTGCAATGCGTATCCGTGGAGGATGGCATCGCGGAATTTTACATCCCGGTATCCTTCTCCGGCCTGCGGTTGGGGGTCAGCGCCCAGTTTGCCGTGGGGTGCAACGCAGAATCGGAGACCATTTGGGCGGAGTTGCAGTCCGTTCATCTGGGAAGATTGCCAGTCAAAACCGAATGGGTGATGGGCGCTGCGGAGGCCCTGCTGCCCGCCCAGGTTTCCGTGGAAGGGAATACGCTGTCGATCCCTTCTTCGTTTTTTGACGAACAGGTCCTGGGGGGAGCGGTCGGGGTGACCGTTCAGGATTTGCGCGCCACGCCCGAGGGCTTTTTGGTACAGGTGCAAGGGAATTTGGAGCGGATTCAGAGCAGTATTGGACAATATTTGGAGCAATTTCTGTCGCCAGGGGATTGACAGAAGCGGGCATTTGTTGTATAATCTCCAACTGTAAAGGAAATGGCTTTACAGTTGGAGGGAGGGCCAGCCGTGGCAAAGGATTTGGAGATTTCCTTTCTGCTGGATTTCTACGGCGACATGCTGACGGAAAAACAGCGTGAGGTGATTGAATTCTACTACAACGAGGACCTGTCCCTTTCGGAAATCGCCGACAATGAGGGCATCACGCGCCAGGGGGTGCGCGATTCCATTAAACGCGCCGAAGCGCAGCTGCTCGATATGGAACAGCGCCTCGGTTTGGCAAAGCGGTTTCGCGAGATGCGCAGCGGGCTGGAACAGATTCGCGAGGCGGCCCAGCGCATCCAGGATTACAACAAGCACTATGTGTATTCCCGCGATCTTTCCGAGGATACACAGACGATTATAGACTTGGCGCAGAAGCTATGTGAATAGCCAGCGCGCGGGAGGGAGATACAATTTGGCATTCGAAGGACTGGCAGACAAACTTTCCGCGGCCTTTAAACGGCTGAAGTCAAAGGGAAAACTGAGCGAGGACGATGTCAAAGAGGCCATGCGAGAGGTGCGCCTTGCACTTCTGGAGGCCGACGTCAACTACAAAGTCGCTAAGGACTTTACCAAAAAAGTGACGGAACGTGCCGTCGGCGCAGAGGTCATGGAGAGCTTGACCCCGGCGCAGATGGTTGTAAAAATTGTCGATGAAGAGTTGACCGCCCTGATGGGCGGCGGCGAGACGCGTCTGGTTTCCCCGCCGAGCCCGCCCGCCATCATCATGATGTGCGGCCTGCAGGGTTCCGGTAAAACCACCCACTGCGGCAAATTGGCGAAGATGCTCAAAAGCAGGGGCCACCGGCCGCTGCTCGTGGCCGGCGATATTTACCGCCCGGCGGCCATCAAGCAGTTGCAGGTGGTGGGTTCCCAGGCAGGGGTCGCCGTGTTTGAAATGGGCACGGAAAAGCCGGTGAAGATCTGCAAAGAGGCGATCCGCCGCGCAAAGGACTACGGCAACGATTATGTCATCATCGACACCGCCGGCCGTCTGCAAATCGACGAGGTGTTGATGGAGGAACTGCACAACATCAAGGACGCGGTCCATCCGACGGACATCCTGCTGGTGGTCGATGCGATGACCGGCCAGGAAGCGGTCAACGTCGCAAAGACGTTTGACGAAAAGCTGGACATCACCGGCGTCATCCTGACCAAACTCGACGGCGATACCCGCGGCGGCGCGGCGCTCTCCGTGCGCGCGGTGACGGGCAAGCCGATCAAGTTTGCAGGTACCGGCGAAAAGCTGGACGACCTGGAAGTGTTCCATCCGGACCGCATGGCGTCCCGTATTCTCGGCATGGGCGATGTCCTGACCCTGATCGAGGAAGCCCAGGTCAAAATGGACCAGAAGGCGGCAGAGAAGGTTTCCCGCCGGATGCTGGAAAATAAAATGGACCTCAACGACCTCTTGGACCAGTTCAAGCAGGTCAAACGGATGGGTCCGCTGAAATCCGTCCTCAGCAAGATGCCGGGAATGGAAAAGCAGCTCAAGGATGTGGACATCGACGACCGCGATATGGACCGCATGGCGGCGATTATCCTTTCGATGACCAAGGAGGAGCGCGCAAAGCCCTCGATCATCAACCCGTCCCGCAAACGCCGGATTGCGGCAGGCAGCGGCATGCGCGTCGAGGATGTCAATCGCCTTCTGCGGCAGTTTGAGCAGACGCAGAAGCTCATCAAGCAGCTCCGTGGAAAAGGCGGAAGACGCCGTTTCGGTTTTTAAAAGGTGATCTTACCAAAACTTTTGGTGGAGATAGAATGATTCTATTTTGGAGGTGAACATCAATATGGCAGTAAAGATCAGACTGCGCAGAATGGGCGCGAAGAAAGCTCCGTTCTACCGCATTGTTGTTGCAGATTCCCGTTATCCGCGCGATGGCCGTTTCATTGAGGAGATCGGTACGTACGATCCGATGCAGGAGCCTTCCGTCGTGAAGGTTGATGCAGAAAAGGCAAAGAAGTGGATTTCCAACGGCGCACAGCCGACCGACACCGTGAAGACGCTGTTCAAGAAGAACGGCATCCTGTAAAGGAGGCAATGCGTTGTATACGGAGGTTAACATGAAGGAACTGCTGATTGCAATTGCTCAGGGCCTTGTGGAAGACCCCACCGCTGTGAACGTCGATGTCGACGATTCCGCGGAGGACGGTTCCATTGTGTACCATCTGCATGTTGCAGAGGCGGACATGGGCCGGGTCATTGGCAAGCAGGGGCGCATCGCAAAGGCGATCCGCGTAGTGATGCGTGCCGCAGCAACCCGCACCAACAGCAAGATTTCTGTCGAAATCGACTGAGCATAAAAAGGAGGGCAGACATGCGTCCGCTCTCTTTTTTGTTATCTGCAAAGGAGGAAACAAGATGCGCAAGCAATTTTTAGAGGCAGGCCGCGTCGTGGGGACGCATGGTGTCAAAGGGGAATTGCGTGTAGAGCCATGGTGCGATTCCGCAGCTTTTTTGGCAAAGATACACACGTTGTATTGGGATCGTGGGAGTGAAGAATTGCAGGTGGTTTCCTCGCGCGTGCATAAAAGCCTGCTGCTTCTGAAGCTGGAGGGCGTGGACACGGTGGAAGAAGCGGATGCCTTGCGCGGCCGGATCCTCTATTTAAACCGTGCGGATGTCAAATTGCCAAAAGATCGCTATTTTGTGCAGGATATGCTCGGTCTGACCGTCCTGGATGCGGATACAGGCAGGCGGTACGGCTTATTGACCGAAGTCATGCCAACGGGCGCGAACGACGTCTATCAGGTCACCGGGGACGACAAGGTGAATTATCTGGTTCCTGCTATCCCGGATGTGATCGTCGATGTGGACATCGACGGGGGGATTATGAAGATTCGGCCCATGAGGGGGATTTTTGACGATGCGGATTGATATCCTCACGCTTTTTCCAGAGATGTGCGAGACCGTCATGGCGGAAAGCATCATCGGGCGTGCCCGCAAGCGCGGGGCGGTGCAGGTGTGTTGTCACCAAATCCGCGATTTTGCGTATGATAAACATAACCGGGTAGACGATACACTGTTCGGCGGTGGGATGGGAATGCTGATGATGGCAGAGCCCATCGCTTTGTGCATGGACGACCTGGTGGAACAATTGGGGAAAAAGCCCCATGTTCTGTACATGTCCCCCCAAGGGAGCGTTCTATCCCAAGAGAAAGTGAAAGAATTGGCAACGTATGAGAATATTGCTATTCTATGTGGGCATTATGAGGGTGTGGACGAGCGCGTGCTGGAAGCTTATGTCGACGAGGAAATCTCGATTGGCGACTATGTGCTGACGGGAGGCGAACTTCCTGCCCTGGTGGTTGCGGACGCTGTGTGCCGCATGAAAGACGGCGTCCTGTCCAACGACGTTTGTTTTGAAGAGGAGAGCCATTACAACGGCCTGCTGGAATATCCGCAGTACACCCGCCCGGCAACGTGGCGCGGGAGGAGCGTCCCTCCGGTGCTTTTGTCGGGGAACCACGCAGCGATCGCAAAATGGCGCCGGGAGCAATCACTTTTGCGCACATTGCACAAACGGCCAGACTTGCTCGCCGCGGCGGAGCTGACAAAACAGGACAAAAAATATTTAGTATCGTTGGAAACTCATGTGGAAAAAGAATAGATACTTATACAATTTGTCTGATTTTGGAAGATTTGATTTTTTGAAAATATGGAATACGGCACAAAAGTTTTCAACATTCATAGCAAGATGCACAAAGGTCGCGGGGACAAAAAAGCTCCAATTCGGTTATCAATCCAAAGTTTTTTCAAATTTATTGACGGCCTTCCGAATTGTGATATAATAACTCCATGGCCTGGTTTACAGGTCTTTACTGTATTTATATTTGGTTTGGTTGGAATGGTTTTGACTTTGATTTTGTTTTAGGAGTGAGTAAGAATGTGCGTTAAAGAGGTTTTGGTTCAGAATCAGGTGGGTCTCCATGCACGTCCGGCGACGTTCTTCATCCAGAAGGCAAATGAGTATAAATCTTCGATCTGGGTGGAGAAGGAAGAGAGACGCGTCAATGCAAAGAGCTTGCTGGGCGTCCTTTCCCTTGGTATCGTAGGCGGCACGTCGATTCGCATTATTGCGGACGGTCCCGATGAGGAAGAAGCTGTAGAAAACCTGGTGGATCTGGTAAAATCCGGTTTTGCTGAGTAATTTTTTGAGAGCCGGGAAGATCTAAAGGTATGTGGATGCACCTGTGTGCCAAGTTCAGTCCTTGGAACAAGATGAAAAAAGAACGCCCGATGGGCGTTCTATTTTTTTATGACGTCTTGTTTCAGACGGAATATAACCGGTGGGCTGTTTCAATTATCTTGTATTGATCGACCTTGCCCGATAAAACCGGAATGAACCATTTTGCAGAAGGGAGGGACGGCCGTGGAAGAGCAGGAGAAACATTTGGAGCATATCCGGGAACTACGAAAGAAGGCCATGCGCTTGCCATTGCACCCCGGTGTGTATATCATGCACGACAAGACAGGGAAGATCATCTATATTGGAAAGGCCAAGGCGCTGAAAAACCGCGTCAGCCAGTATTTTGGCAGTGAAAAGAATCACGACAAAAAAGTCCGCCAGATGGTCAGCAACGTGGAGGACTTTGAATATATCCTCACCGACAGCGAATTCGAAGCCCTGGTGCTGGAATGCAGCCTCATCAAGCAGCATACCCCAAAGTACAACATCCTTTTGAAGGACGACAAGGGGTACCATTACATTAAGGTGACGCGCGGCCCCTGGCCGCGCATCTCGCAGGCGAAGCAGATGTTGGACGACGATGCGGACTATATCGGTCCGTTTGTCAGCTCCTGGGCCACGAAGGAGACTGTGGACGAAGCGCTGAAAATCTTCCGCCTGCCCTCGTGTTCCCGCAAATTCCCCCAGGATATTGGAAAGGGGCGGCCGTGCTTAAACTATTATATCAAGCAGTGCAGCGCACCCTGCCAGGGCAAAATTTCGCAGGCGGATTACCGGGAAGCGGTCAAGGAAGCGATCGATTTTCTGCGCGGCGGAAGTGCGGAATGCGTGCGGAACCTGACGAAAAAAATGGAAGAGGCGGCGGAGAACCTTGAATTTGAACGCGCCGCGCGCATCCGTGACCGCCTTGCGGCAATCAAGCGCATGGGCGACCGTCAGAAGGTGGTGGCCTTAAAGGTCCCGGAACAGGATATCATCGCCTTGGCGCAGGGCCCGGAGCGGAATTGCTTTGAAGTGTTCCGCTTTATGAATGGCCGCCTGTGCGACCGGGAAACGTATTTGATGGGGGAGATTGGCGAGCCGGAAGCTGCACGAAGCGAGTTTATTGAGCGCTATTATTCCATGCGCGACCGCGTGCCGCCGCGCGTAAGCCTCGATGGACCGGCATCGGATATGGAGTTGCTCTCGGAATGGCTGAGCCAAAAGGCCGGGCGGAAGGTCCTGGTATACGTCCCGCAAAAGGGCGAGCAGGCCCAGCTAGTGGAGATGTGCCGCAACAATGCGGCGGAGCAGTTGGCGCAGTCGGTCGGCCGGACGGGGCGGGAAGCCTCCGCGCTGGACGAGCTGGCCCGCTTGTTGGGAATGGCGCACCCCCCCGCCTATATCGAAGCGTATGACATCAGCAACCTGGCTGGCGGGGATAATGTCGCAGGAATGGTGGTGTTTGAAAATGGCCGCCCGCTTAAAAGTGCGTACCGTAAGTTCAAGATCAAAACGGTTGTGGGGCAGGACGACTACGGCTCCATGCGGGAAGTGATCGGGCGCCGTTTGCAGGAATACTTCGCAAACAAGGACAGCGGCGAAGGCTTTGGCCGTCTGCCGGACCTAATCTTGCTGGACGGCGGCAAGGGGCATGTGGCGGCGGTGAAGCCAATTTTGGAGGCGTCCGGGCTGGACATCGCGCTGTTTGGCATGGTGAAGGACGACAAACACCGCACGCGGGCTATTGCAGAGGACGGCGGGGAAATCGCCATCAACTCCAACCGGAAGGCGTTTACGCTGGTTTCCTCCATTCAGGAGGAGGTCCACCGCTTTGCGATCGGGTATCACCGCCAGACGCGGAAAAAGAACACCCTGACCACCACCCTGACCGAAATTGAAGGGATTGGGGAAACGCGCGCACGCGCCCTCCTGCGGCATTTCCGCACCTTGACGGCAATCCGCCAGGCGGATCTTGCAGAGTTGGAAAACGCTCCAGGGATGACAAAACCGGCGGCTAAGAAGGTCTACGAGTATTTCCATGGGGAAGAACCTTCAGACACACCATAAGCGGTATTGTTCTGAGCGGTTTGCCTTGCGCTTGACAGATGCAACAGATAATGGGATAATAAAAGGACAATTTTACATCTTCGATTTTTGAAGGAGTATGTATATGCGAATTATTACTGGATCAGCCCGTGGGAGGCGCCTCTTAACGCTGGAAGGCGAGGACGTCCGTCCGACAACGGAGCGGGTGAAGGAGGCTTTGTTTAGCATCCTACAGTTTCAAATAGAGGGGCGGCGTGTGCTGGATCTATTTGCGGGTTCCGGGCAACTGGGCCTGGAGGCGCTCAGCCGCGGCGCACGCGAAGCAGTCTTTGTGGATGCGGGAAAAGAACCCATCTCTATCATAGAAAAGAATATTGCCAACACTGGCTTGGAAGAGCGCGCCAGGGTTTTGCATATGGATTATGCGGCGTTCCTCTTGCGGCGAAACGATCCCTTTGATATTGCATTCCTAGATCCACCCTACCGGACAGGCCTTTTGCAAAAGGCGCTCCCGATGACTGCCGCGATTATGAATAAGGGCGGCGTCATTGTATGTGAGCATCCGGTTGACGAGGAAGTCCCGGATACGGCGGGGGATTTTGAAAGGAAGCGCGATTACCGTTATGGGAAAATTTTATTGACGGTATACCGGCATAGGGATTTATGATAGGGCAGTTCTATGAGGGACGAGTTTGGAAAGGAAGAACGCTATGAAACTTGCAATTTGCCCGGGAAGCTTTGACCCGGTCACAATTGGGCATCTTGATATTATTGGGCGAGCTAGGAAAATCTTTGACCATGTGATTGTCGCCGTGATGGTAAATCCTGAAAAACATACCATGTTTACCACTGAAGAGCGGATCGCGCTGATTCAGAAATGTACAAAGGACATGGAAGATGTAGAAGTGGTCAGCTTTGACGGGCTTTTGGCGGACTATGCCAAGATGCGTGGGGCAACTGCGATTGTCAAGGGGTTGCGCGCGATGTCCGACTTTGAATATGAATTCCAGCAAGCGCTTACAAACCGGAAGCTCAACCCGGAACTGGAAACCGTTTTCATGATTACAAGGGCGGAAAACATGTTCCTGAGTTCTAGTATTGTCAAACAGATCGCCAGCTTTGGCGGCGATGTGTCTAATTTTGTACCGGCGTGCATTTTGGACGACATCAAGGAAAGAATCTATGCCGCAAAGAAGTGAAGCGCCTTGGTTGGGGACCCGTTTTCCCAATAGATAACACTGCGGCTCTCGGAAAGGAATGATCGAGACGATGAACGTAGAAGAATTGATCGATGAACTGTATGAGATGGTAGAGAAGGCGTGGAACCTTCCACTCAGCCGCGGCCGAGCGGTGCTGGATGGGGAAGAGGTCAAACAAATTTTGGATGAGATCCGCGAGAATCTGCCCCAGGAGCTGCTCAAAGCAAAGGCGATTGTTGCGGATCGCAACCAGATCATCAGCACGGCGAAGATGGAGGCCGAAACCAAGATCCGCGTGGCAGAGGAGCGCGCCCGGGCCATGGTCAATCAGGATGAAATTGTTAAACAGGCACAACAGAAGGCAAATGACCTGCTGACGCAGACGCAGATAAAAACGCGTGAGATGCGCAAAGCGGCCAACGAATATGTGGATGATTTGATGCGCCGCACGGATGAGGCGCTTGCCGCCAACCTTGCAGAGCTGCGCAAAACCCGCCAAAACATCAAAGCAACGCAGCGTTCCGGTCAAAATTGATCGAATGAATTGTATTGTTCCACTAGAAAAGTATGGTAATATTTGGATAATATAGAAAAAATTAATTTTTTCTTGAAAACGTACCACAAGATCTTGTGGTGCGTTTTTTTATACCACTAGATAAGCGGATTTCGTCCAAAAGAAGATTGGGATTTGTCGAATTGGTTGACATAATCAAAATAAATTAGTTGCATTTTTGTTACGAATCGAGTATAATCGTAATCAATAAGTGGAGGAAGGTGGGGCGAAATAGTAAGATGTGGTTTATAAACCCATCGTTCGCCCTGGAAAGGCGTTGCAATTATGTTGATCGGCGAATACCAACATAATATTGACGCGAAAGGCCGCGTGATTGTCCCCGCCCGGTTCCGGGAGGATCTGGGCGAGCGTTTTTATGTCACAAAAGGCCTAGATCACTGTCTGTTTGTCCTTCCCCCCACTGAATGGACCAAGTTGCAGGAAAAAATCATGGCGATGCCCATGGGAAAGGCCCGTGGGATCCAGCGCTTTTTCTTCTCCGGAGCCGCAGAAGTGGAGCCGGACAAGCAGGGGCGTATCCTGCTCCCACAGCACTTGCGGGAGTATGCGGGATTGGAAAAGGATGTGGCTTTTATCGGGACTTCTAACCGGGCAGAGATTTGGGATGCCCAGCGGTGGGCTTCCTTTAATGCAGAGCTAGATGATAGCAGCTTGATTGCCGTCATGGAAGAGTTGCAGTTCTAAGTTTGAATGGAAAACCAAAAAGAGCGCTTCCAGATGCCTGTCCATCGTAAAACAAACCCAAAAACCGGAGGCACATAAGGATGGAATTTCAGCATAAACCCGTGTTGTTTGATGAGGCAATCGCCTCTTTGGAGATTCGCCCCGACGGGGTTTATATTGATGGAACCGCAGGCGGTGGGGGGCACTCCAAGGCGATTGCAGACCGCCTGACAACCGGAACGCTGCTCTCCATCGACCAAGATCCGGACGCGGTTGCCGTGGTCAAGGAACGGTTAAAGGGGATGGCGTGTTCGACCGTCGTACGCGCGAATTTCAGCGATATGGACCGCGTGGCGCGGGAGAGGGGCCTTGTGCCTGTGGATGGCGTTCTGCTGGATATCGGTGTCTCCTCCTATCAGCTGGATACGCCGGAGCGTGGATTCTCCTATCATTCCGATGCACCGCTCGATATGCGTATGAGCAAGCAGGGGCCCAGCGCCAAGGATTTGGTGAATACCCTGTCCTGGCAGGAGCTGGCGGAAATCATCAGCCGCTACGGGGAAGACCGCAATGCAAAAAGCATTGCCAAGGGGATCGTCCGTGCCCGTGAGGATGGGCCGATCGAGACCACCGGGCAGCTGGCAGAGATCATTAAAGCGTCCGTTCCCGCAGCTGTGCGCAGGGAACAAGGGCATCCGGCCAGGAAAACATTCCAGGCGTTGCGCATCGAGGTAAACGGCGAGTTGGATGCGCTGTCCGATGGGTTGGACGCTGCGTTCTCTATCCTGAAGCCGGGTGGGCGCCTGGCAGTCATCACCTTTCATTCCTTAGAGGATCGGATGGTGAAACAACGTATGGCATCTTGGTGCCAGGGTTGCACATGTCCGCCGGATTTTCCGGTGTGTGTATGTGGAAAAAAGCCGAAGGCGAAGCTGCTCTATAAAAAGGGGCTTGCTCCAACCGAGGCGGAATTGGAACAGAATCCCAGAAGCCGCAGCGCGCGGCTGCGGGTTTGCATCAAACTTTGATTTTGTAAAGAAATGAGGAAAGAAGGGTCTGTGCATGGCGACGCATACCAGAGGCGAGGCGTATGATTTTGAGCTTTTTGAGCCAAAGAGAAAGCAGGAGTTGCAACCGCAACCCCAAAACAATGTCATACGGCTTCCGCGGGAAGAACTGGAAAAGAACCGCCGTCCGAAACACAGGGCCTTCAAGGTGATTTCTGTGTGTACATTCCTGGTGGTGATGTTGGGAATTGTTGGGACGTTCGTGTACGGACAGGTCCGCCTTTCCGAATTGACGAATGAAATCAACAGCACGACCACAGAGCTGTCTGAGCAGGAGAGCTTATATACCCAGTTGAAAATGAAATCCCAGGCAAAGCTGTCGTTGGAAACCGTTGAGGAATACGCAGAGACGCAGTTGGGAATGCGCAAGTTGGAGCAAAACCAGGTGGAATATATTAGTTTGTCCGAAGGGGACAAGGGCGAAGTCCTGGAAGAGGATTCTTCGGAGAACTGGCTGACCTCTGCTTGGAACTTTATTCAACAGTTATTATCATAATGTTTACCAATGCGCATATAGATTGAAAGGGACCGTTCATAAGAGGGGATTCCTGTTCCATGGGATACATCAGGATTCCTCCCGAAATCAATGATTGTAGAAGCGGGAGAGTTAAGAGGGTATCTTGACTCTCCGCTTTGTAATATGGAGGTTGCAAATGGCAAAAGGAACAACGATCCGAATGTGGAGACGCACCGCTTTTCTATTGGCCATTCTCATCATTGGCTTCGCTGTGGTTGTAGGGAGCCTATTCCGCTTGCAGTTGGTGCAGGGGGAAGAGATGCAGACCCGTGCGGTAGACCAATATCTGAAAGATACGTCTATCAGCGCTAAACGCGGTACGATCTATGACTGTAATATGAAGGTGTTGGCAAAGAGCGCCGGTGTCTGGAAAGTGGTATTGGAGCCCAATTATATCACCGATGACAACCGGGGATTGATCTGCAACGGGCTGTCCCAGATTCTCGGTCTGGACAAAGCGGACTTGATCGAGAGAAGCAAGAAAAAGACCTATTATGATGTGGTTCAGAACAAGGTAGAAACCGACGTCAAGGACCAGATTGTAGCCTTTAAGGAAGAAAATGAGATCACCAATGGGATTCGGCTGATCCCGGATTACAAGCGCTACTATCCATATGGAAAGTTTGCCTCTTCCGTGCTGGGATTTACAGGTTCGGACAATCAGGGCTTGGCGGGCATTGAAGCGCAGTATGATTCGGAGTTAACGGGCGTCCCTGGGCGCCTTGTTACGGCGAAAAACGCCGTTGGAACCGATATGCCATTTGACTATGAACAGATGGTGGATGCACAAAACGGCCACAGCTTGGTCCTCACTATCGACGAAGTGGTACAGCATTTCCTGGAAAAATATCTGGAAGAGGGCGTAGCGAACAGCGGCACCAGAAACCGTGCCTGCGGGATCGTGATGGATGTCAATACAGGTGCAATCCTTGGAATGGCGGTCAAAGGGGACTTCGACCCCAATGATCCGTTTACGTTGAGCGATCCCAAGGAACAGGCAGCGGTCGACGCCCTCCAGGGGGAAGAACGGACCAAGGCGCTGAATGAGGCGCGGCAGAAGCAATGGCGGAATAAGTGCGTCAGCGACACCTATTACCCAGGTTCCGTCTTCAAAATGGTGACAGCTTCTATGGGATTGGAAGAGGGCATCATCAGCGAGAACACCTCCTTCTCCTGCCCGGGTTATTACGTGGTTGCGGACCGCCGTATCAGCTGCTGGAAGTCGGGCGGCCATGGTTCGGAGACCTTTGCCCAGGGATTGTGCAATTCTTGCAACCCAGTATTCATTCAGGTGGGTGAAAAGTTAGGCCCGGAAACATTCTTTAAGTATTTTGAAGCGTTTGGATTTACCCAGAAGACGGGCATCGACCTGCCGGGCGAGTCCCGCAGTATTTACTACGACGAGACAATGGGCCCCGTGGAACTGGCGACCGAATCCTTTGGTCAGAACTTCAGTATTACGCCCATTCAGATGATTACTGCGGCAGCGGCCGTTGCAAACGGCGGCTATCTGGTGCAGCCGCATGTGGTAGCCCAGGTGATCGACGATGAAGGGAATATCGTCCGAACAACGGATACGACGGTCAAACGCCAAGTGATCTCCAATGAAACATCCCGCAGAGTGAGTGCGATGCTCCAGGAGACCGCAACCACAGGTACAGCTAAGAACGGCTATATTGCAGGCTACCGCGTGGCTGGTAAGACCGGTACTTCCGAAAAGATCGCGGAATGGGTTGCACAGGGAAAACAGGGAGAAAAGAAATACATCGCTTCTTATTGCGGTTACGCCCCAGCGGACGACCCGCAGGTGGCTATGCTAGTGTTCTTCGATGAACCGCTTCCGCAGGGTGGCCAGGTGTTCGGCAGCGCGATTGCAGGCCCGCCGTTTGCAAAGGCGATGAGCGAAATCCTCCCCTATCTCGGCGTGGAGGCCAAATATACGGAGGAAGAACTTGCGAAGCTGGATACCAGTACCCCAGATGTGTTAGGCAAGAACGTACAGGAAGCTCAGAACACTCTACAGAGCGCAGAGCTTGATGTAAAGGTATACGGCCAAGGTGAGACTGTTCTCTCGCAGGTACCAGAACCGGGCAAAAGTATTCCGAAGAGCGGTTGCGTGGTTTTGTTCACCGACGAAGGGAGCACTTCGCAGACAGTGACAGTTCCCAACCTTGTAGGGCTTACTTTATCACAAGCTAACTCCGTGGCGGCCAATGCAGGGATCAACATCAGTATTTCCGGCGCAGCGCTTACCGGGAACAATGCGGTTTCCAACCTGCAAAGTATCCCGGAGGGCAGCCAGGTTCCTCCAGGGACTATGGTAACAGTTGATTTTGTGGAGTTGGATTCCGTGGAATAGAACCAAGAAATGGTTTAAAAAAGGCGATATATCCGTGCTTTTTCCCAATGAACCTAGGGGGAAAAGATGGTATAATGAACATATATGGAAAATTCCCATTGGGAATGTAGAAAAGCCGCCGGAATGGCAATCCTGGGCGGCTTTTCTACGCAGATGGGTTATAATAATACCGCGTGTGCGCGGAAATGGTGACAAAGGGGATATTGCATATGGCGGACGGCATCTGGATACTGGCGGCGGCGGTCATTGCGTTTGCAGTGACGGGGTTGCTTGGGAAATGGCTGGTACCATTTCTGCACAAGATCAATTTCGGACAGACGATCCGGGAAGTGGGCCCCAAGTGGCATCAAAAGAAAAACGGAACGCCGACGATGGGCGGTTTTATGTTCATCATCGGCATTTTTGTGGCCGCTGCGGCCTGCCTTATACTGTTCTACCGGGCTTCTGGGCAAAACCCCCAGGATATGAACATGCAGACAAAGCTGCTGGGCGGCTTCCTCATGGCAGTAGGTTTTGGCGGTGTCGGCTTTATCGACGACTATATCAAGGTAGTCAAGAAGCGCAATTTGGGCCTCAACGAAAAGCAGAAGCTGATTTTGCAATTTCTGGTGGCAGGCGCGTACCTTCTTTCCCTCTATCTCTCCGGCGGTTCATCGGTCACCTTGATCCCGTTCCTGGGCGGTGTGGACCTGGGCATTTTTTATTGGGTAATTTCCCTGCTGGGGATTGTGGGAATGGTCAATGCGGTCAATTTTACCGATGGGATCGATGGCCTGAATGCCTCGGTGACATTTTTTGCCTCCTTGATCTTTATGGTGATCGCCGGGATTTTGGGGGCGAACGGTATGGGAATCCTCGCCGCTGCGACAGCAGGCGGATGCCTTGGGTTCCTGATCTGGAATTTCAATCCGGCGAAGGTCTTTATGGGCGACACCGGTTCCCTGTTCCTGGGCGGGATGGTCTGCGCATTGGGCTTCGGCCTGAATCTGCCGGTTTTGATTCTTCCCATCGGGATTATTTATATTGTAGAGATCCTTTCCGTCGTCTTGCAGGTCACCTATTTTAAGGCGACCGGTGGAAAGCGGCTGTTTAAAATGAGCCCTATTCACCATCATTTTGAGATGTGCGGCTGGAGCGAGGTCAAAATTTGTGCCGTTTTCAGCCTGGTGACGCTGTTGTTTGGCGCGTTTAGCGTGGCGGCGGCCTGGTTTGGGCTGTAAGCGTTAAAATGACATTTTTGGCAATCGATTTGTGGTTTAATGGAAAAAGAGCCCGTAAGTTTTAGACTTTTCCGAGGATTGACCGGATTCGAAAGGGGGACGTCTTTATGGCGACAAGGGCGGACAGCAAACGCGGAGCAACCGTAACGCGCTTGCCCACCGCGCGGAATTCAGACACGGGGGAGATCCCTCGGAAGGCGTCGTTTGGAAGGCGAATCCGGAAAAAATTCCGCTTGTTTTCCGTGCGTGCAGGGATGGACCTGCCTTTCTTTTTCCTGGTGCTCACGCTCATGGTGATCGGCCTGATTATGCTGTTCTCTTCCAGCTATGCCTATGCCTATTATAATTATGGAAACAGCTATTATTTTATCATCCGGCAAGCTGGCTTTGCAGTTGCGGGTATTTTCATTATGGTGGCGATCTCCTATTTTGATTACCACCACCTACACAAATTGGCCATCCCAATCCTATTAGTCACTTACATGCTCCTGGTGTTAGTGCTGTTTATGCCCGAAAGAAACGGTGTGCGGCGCTGGATCTATCTAGGGCCGGTCAATTTCCAGCCTTCTGAGATCGCCAAGTTTGCTTTGGTCCTCATTTTTGCCCATTTGATCTCCATCAATTTCAAGCGTATGAGTACCTTCCGGTATGGGGTGCTGCCGTACCTATTGATCTTGGGTTCGATTGCGGTTTTGGTCCTGCTTGAAAAGCATGTCTCTGCAACCCTGATTTTGGTAGCGTTGGCGGGCGTGATGCTGTTTATCGGAGGCGTCCAATTGCGTTGGTTTGCCATTGCCTTTGGGGTGTTGGGTGCGGCCGTGGCTTATATTGTCTTGTTTAGCGCAAAATTTGGCTATGCGAGCGACCGCATCTCTGGATGGCTGGATCCCTTCGGGACAACCGTGGATACGTGGCAGACGCGCCAATCGCTGATGTCGATTGGATCGGGCGGTTTGCTGGGCCTTGGCTTGGGGCAGTCCCGTCAAAAATATCTGTATCTTCCGGAACCGCAGAACGATTTTATCTTTGCGGTGGTCTGTGAGGAGCTTGGTTTTATTGGTGCCCTGCTGATTGTTATTTTGTTTGCCATGTTGGTGTGGCGTGGGATCACTGTGTCCCTCAAAGCGAAGGACAAATTTGGCATGCTGTTGGGGATCGGGCTGACTGTCCAAGTGGGCTTACAGGTGATTTTGAACATTGCCGTGGTAACCAATACCATTCCCAATACGGGCATCAGCTTGCCCTTCTTTAGTTATGGCGGTTCATCCCTGATGATTCTTCTGGCGGAGATGGGGGTTGTCCTGTCGATCTCACGAACTTCCACGATTGAAAAGACATAGCCCCGGGCAGTTGGATTATGATAGGAGAAGGTATTTATGAGAGTTTTGTTTGCTGGCGGCGGGACCGCCGGGCACATCAACCCCGCATTGGCAATTGCGGGATACCTGCGTGAGCGGGAACCGGATGCGGAAATCTTATACATCGGTGCCAAGGGCGGCATGGAAGAACGTCTGGTTCCGGCCGCAGGGTACCCGTTCCAAAGCATCACGATTTCGGGCTTCCAGCGAAAGTTGAGCTGGGAGAACTTGAAAAAGAACGCAAAGACCGTTGTGCGGATGTTCACCTCAAGCCATGAGGCGCGGAAGATTATTGCCGAATTCAAGCCGGACGTCTGTGTGGGAACGGGAGGTTATGTGAGCGGGCCTGTGATCCGCGATGCCATCAAGATGGGGATCCCGTCCGTGATCCACGAGCAAAATGCGTATCCGGGCGTTACCAATAAGGCGCTGAGCCGGCACGCGACACGGACCATGTTGGCGGTGGCAGATGCCCAGCGGCATCTTGACCCCAAAGCACGCTGCGTGCTGACGGGCAATCCTGTGCGGCAGGAGGTCATCCGCGCCCGGCGGGAGGATGCGCGCAAGAAGCTGGGGTTGGACGAGCGCCCCCTGATCCTTTCCTTTGGCGGGAGCCTTGGCGCCCGTAAGATCAATGAGGCGGTGGCCGACCTGCTGGTATGGAGTGCCCATTCGGGGAGGTTCCAACATATTCATGCTTATGGCCAATGGGGGAAATGGTTCCCCAGCCTTCTAAAGGAAAAAGGGTTAGATCTTGCCAAACATCCCCAGATGGATATCCGGGAGTATATCAACGACATGCCGGATTGCCTGGCGGCGGCGGATCTCGTGATTTGCCGTGCCGGAGCCATTACACTCAGCGAGCTACAGGCACAGGGGCGCGCGTCCATTTTGATTCCCTCCCCGAATGTGGCGGAGAACCACCAATACCACAACGCCATGGCGTTGGTCAACCGCGGCGCTGCTGCAATCTTGGAGGAAAAAGACCTGAGCGGGGAAGCGCTCTGCAAAAAAGTCCAGGGATTATTTGAAAATCCCGATACGATTCCTACATTTGCGGCAAACGCCAAAAAAATGGCAATTCTGGATGCAAATGAGCGCATCTATCATATCATAAAAGAGATTATAAAGTAGGGCCTGCGCTCTTTTTTCTAATGTGCACAGCATACACCCCCTGTGCATAGTATACAGCAGTTCAAAAAATTCCTGTAATACGTGGAAAACGCCGGGCGCCGGCATGTTTCCCAGGGGAAAAGGGGTGCGGCTATGTCAAAACTTTTGATTCAAGGGCCCAGCCGGTTAAAGGGGGAAATTCGCGTACATGGCGCGAAAAACAGTACACTACCTTTGATGGCGGCTTCGCTGCTCTGTGACAGCACATGTGTGCTACATAACTGTCCGATCCTTTCCGATGTAAAGACTTCGGAAAAGATTTTACAGCATCTGGGGTGCCGCACGGGGCGCTCCGGCTCGGATGTTTTGATTGACCCGCGCGGCGTGGAACAGAGCGATATTCCAGAGCACCTGATGCGAGAAATGCGCTCTTCCATTGTCTTTTTGGGTGCGATCCTTTCCAGGATGGGCCGTGCAGAGCTTTCGTTTCCAGGAGGTTGCGAGTTGGGTCCGCGTCCGATCGATCTGCACCTCTCCGCTCTGCGGAAGATGGGGGTCACCATTCAAGAGGATCACGGTTGTTTGAAGTGCAGTGCGCCGGAAGGACTCAAAGGCGTCCAGATTGCCTTTTCTTTCCCGAGCGTTGGGGCGACGGAAAATGTCCTGCTTGCCGCCTGCTGTGCAGGTGGGACGACCACGATTACCAATGCGGCCCGTGAACCGGAAATCTGCGATTTGGCGGATTTCTTAAACTGTTGCGGTGCGAAGATCAGCGGTGCAGGGGATAGCACCATTGTTATTGAGGGTGTAAAAAGCCTGCACGGCTGTGAGCATGAGGTGATCCCAGACCGAATTGCCGCTGCAACTTATCTGGCGGCAACGGCGGCGACGGGGGGCAGCATTATATTGAACCACGTCGTCCCGGAACATCTGGCGCCAGTCCTTCCATTGTTTGAAGAAAGTGGATGCCGTTTTGCTATTCATGAAAAGGAGATTTATATGTCTGCGCCAAGCCGGTTGGGCCGGATAAAGAATGTGCGGACCATGCCTTATCCGGGTTTCCCGACAGACGCACAAGCGCCTATGATGGCAATGGCCGCCGTAGCGAATGGCACAAGCATCTTTGTTGAAAATATTTTTGAAAGCCGTTATAAGCATGTGGGGGAGTTGCTCCGCCTGGGGGCCAATATCAAGGTGGAGGGGCGCGTAGCTGTGGTGGAAGGTGTTGGACGCCTTTCCGGCGCGCCTGTGGAAGCGGCAGACCTGCGTGGAGGCGCGGCGTTGGTCGTAGCCGGGTTGGCGGCCCAGGGGGAAACCCTCGTCAGCGGTGTGCGGCACATTGACCGCGGGTATGAATGCTTAGAAGAAAATTTGTGCCTTCTCGGCGCGCAGGTAAAGCGGCTTCCGGATTGATAGGGAGCCAAGCGGCAAGTCCAAATGGAAGGAAGTGAAACCAGCATGGTAAGGACACCCAACGGCACGAGAGACGGCCCGCAAAGCCGGAGGACTCCACAGAACCCTCCGAGAGAACCGCCGCACTATTCCAGTGGGCGGCAGGTCCCACACGGAATTGAGCAGCGGGCGGCTCTACGCCGCCGCCGGAAGCGCCGGCGGGCAATCCTATTTTACATAGCAATGTTTTTGTTTGTCGTCGTTGCAGCGGTGACGCTTTCTTTAACGGTGTTGTTCAAAATCGATACCATCCAAGTGACGGGTAGTTCTCGTTATCCAGCGCAGCAGATTGTTTCGATTAGTGGAATCGTGCAGGGGGAAAACCTGTTCTTAGCCAAGACAAAAGAGGCGCGTACGGCCATTGAAAGCCAGTTGCCTTATATCAAAGCAGCAACCGTTTCCCGGCAGTTACCTGCCACCATTGTGATCCATGTCGAGGACGATACCGCAAAGGGTGCGATCGCCTATGAAGGGCAGTATGCGCTGATTGGAAGCGGCGACAAGGTATTGGAATTTGTGGATACTCTCCCCCAGGGGGTTACTTTGGTGAAAGGGCTGGATCTTGCAAAGGCCGAAGTAGGGCAACCGATTGTATACACGGATGATGTGGAGTTGAGTTCCTCGCCTGCGGACGATGCTTCGGAAGCGGATGGGTCGTCTGCCGAAGCATCGGGGAGCAGTCCGAGCGAGTCCACACTTGCTGGGGGGGAAGATTCCAGCCACAAGTCAAAAGAGATCTTTCAGGAGCTTTGGACGGCCATTGAGGAAAGCGGATTGGACAAGATTACGGAGATCGATCTTAGCGACCGGTATAACCTCGTGATCCTTTACGATAACCGCATTACGATGGAGCTGGGGTTGCCCACCGATTTGGAGTATAAACTCCATTACGCAAAAGGAATATTAGATGCCGGAGGGATCAAAGATACCGAAAAAGGAACTTTGAAGCTTTCGGATGCCATGGACAATAGAGTACCATTCGAACCGGATTATTCAAATTCGAGTGCAGCGGCGCCTGGATAGCTTGGGAAAGTTTGGAAACTTTTAAGCTTACGCAAATAGTTATTGAAATTGTTTTGTAAAAGTGATAAATTAGTAATATCCTAGGCAAAGTCTGGCGCTATGGAATAAAAGGACGTTTAAGGGGGACGCAGCAATGCCTTTTGAGATTGATAATGATTTTGACAATATTGTACAGATAAAAGTGATTGGCGTCGGCGGCGGCGGCGGGAACGCTATCGACCGCATGGTGTCCATGGGGGTCCAAGGGGTGGAGTTTATCTCCATCAATACAGATAAGCAGGCACTTTACCGTTCAAAAGCAACCCAAAAGATTCAGATTGGCGAGAAGGTGACCCACGGAAAGGGCGCCGGCTCGAAGCCGGAGATGGGCCAAAAGGCCGGTGAGGAAAGCCGTGAGGCAATTGCGGCGGCGATCCGTGGGAGCGACATGGTATTCATTACCGCCGGTATGGGCGGCGGTACGGGCACGGGTGCGGCGCCGATCGTTGCGGAAGTGGCGCGCGATATGGGTGTTTTGACCGTTGGCATTGTCACAAAACCCTTTGCATTTGAAGGCAGACGCCGCATGGAACAGGCGGAGAGCGGAATCGCCGCCTTGCGTGAACATGTGGATTCCCTTGTAGTCATTCCGAATGAACGCCTGAAGTTGGTGAGCGAGCAGCGGATTACGCTGGTGAATGCGTTTTCCATCGCGGACGATGTGCTCCGCCAGGGCGTGCAGAGCATCTCGGACCTGATTAAGCTCCCCGGATTGGTCAACTTGGACTTTGCGGACGTTACGGCGATCATGAAAGACGCTGGCTATGCGCACATGGGCGTTGGCCGCGCATCCGGCAAGGATAAGGCGGAGGCAGCGGCAAATATGGCGATTTCCAGCCCGCTGTTGGAGACGGCGATCAATGGCGCAAAGGGTGTGATTGTGAATATTACTTCTTCCCCGGATATCGGTTTGGACGAAATCGAAACAGCCTCTTCTATGATTGCTTCCCAGGCACACGAAGATGCAAATATCATTTGGGGCGCTGCCTTTGATGAGAGCATGGAAGACGAAATGAGTGTTACGGTTATTGCTACTGGATTTGCAACGCACGACGGCACCAACGAAGCCGCCCAGGATGACCGTAAGAGCAGCGCGCCTACGGGGACGTATTCCAATAATACACGCGATAGCCGTGATAGCCAGTCCCGCCGGTCAGCTCCAGCCCCCATCGACGACGATGATACTTTCATAGATATCATGTCGATTTTTAATCGCAAGTAATCGTACATAAGGACGCTTAAAGCCCGGAACATTCCGGGCTTTTTTCGTGCCCATTCAAAACTGGAATAGAAAAAAGATGATTTGAGGCCAAATTGGGCCCTGTGTGGCATTACAGGATAAATTTCTGAAAATAATGCGCAAAATGTGCTGCGCACCCTTGAAATCTCCACTTTTTGTGCTATAATGAATTTGTTATCGAGAGAAAAAGTGTTCGCGCGTACATCCGCGCGCATTTTTTTGCGCATTCCTGCGCCCGTTGGGAGGTGGCATTGTGAAACCGGACCCTTTATGTAGTCACATAGAAAAAGAGAATAAAGGAGATGAACGCAATGCTGTCCTACTACAAGACGATTGACGGACATATTACTCAGTTGGAGGCATGCGAACCGGGTTGCTGGATCAACTGCATTGCCCCGACCGATGCGGAGATTAGCGGCCTGATTGAAGATTTCCAGATTGAACCGGACTTCTTCCGTGCCGCAATGGACGAAGAGGAATCTTCGCATATTGATACCGAAGATTACAGCACGTTGGTCATCATCGATATGCCGGTGGCGGAAACGTCCGGCGACAATGTGACCTATTCCACCACGCCGCTCGGCATCATTATCACAGAAAAAAATGTGATTACCGTCTGTACAAGGGGGAACCCCGTCCTGGATGAGTTTACAGATGGGGCGGTCAAAGGGGTACAGACCAATCTGAAAACGCGCTTTATCCTTCATCTGATGCTCCGGATTGCAACAAAATATTTGCAGTATTTGAAGCAAATTGATAAACTCAGCAGCCATGTGGAGCGTGAGCTGCGCAAATCCATGAAGAATTCTGAGCTGATTCAGCTTTTGGATATTGAGAAGTCCTTGGTCTACTTCTCCTCTTCGCTAAAAGGCAGTGAAATTACCATTGAGAAAATTTCACGCGGACGCGTTGTGAAGCTTTATGAGGAAGACCAGGACCTGCTGGAAGATGTGCTGATCGAGGTCCGGCAGGCGATTGAGATGTCCAGCATTTATTTGAATATCCTTTCCGGCACGATGGATGCCTTTGCGTCGGTCATCAGCAACAACTTGAACATCGTGATGAAGGTCTTGGCCTCCATCACCCTGATCATCTCCATTCCGACGGTTATCTCCAGTTTCTATGGGATGAATGTCGAGGGGCTTCCGCTGCCGTTTTTCTGGTTCCCGTTGCTTTTGGCCATTGTAAGCATGGGGATTGCATATTTGATCCTTCGGAAGAAGGATATGTTCTAAAGGGACGAACCAAACGAGGGAACTGCAAAGGCAGCTCCCTTCTTTTGTGGAGGGATAAAATCATGGAACGGATTCGGGTTCATACCAGTGAATTGATGGAGCGCGCGAAGACGCTCCGCGCGGGCGACCAGCTCCTGTTGAGCGGCACCATTTACACCGCCCGCGACGCAGCGCACAAGCGCATCTGCGCACAGTTAGACCGCGGAGAGGAGCCGCCCTTCCCGATACAGGGGTCCACCGTTTATTATGCCGGGCCGACGCCCGCCCCGGAGGGGTTGCCCATCGGTGCCTGTGGCCCGACCACTTCTTCAAGGATGGACGTCTTTGCCCCGCGCTTGCTGGATCTGGGCATGGTGTGCATGATTGGGAAGGGGAACCGCGCCCCAGCCGTGGTGGATGCCATCCGCCGTAATGGGGCTGTATACCTCTGCGCCATCGGCGGTGCCGGCGCATTGGCGGCCAAATGTGTGCGCAGTTTAAAGGTGATCGCTTATGAGGATCTCGGTTGTGAGTCGGTCAAGGAACTTCAAATTGAAGATTTTCCACTCTTTGTGACCATTGATTGCGCGGGGGGCAGTCTCTTCGCAGATTGATCCCATTAGAAGCGAGGGGGATTTTATGACCAATTTATTGATACGCCTTTTTGTCAAGGATTATCAGGACGTGGAAAATCACACCGTGCGCGAACGCTATGGGAAATTCGCCGGGATTGTTGGCATTGCCACCAATATCCTGTTGTTTTGTATCAAGATTTTTGCAGGGATTGTCTTTCACAGCGTCGCGATTGTGGCGGATGCGGTCAACAACCTGTCGGATTCCGCATCCTCCGTGGTGACTTTGGTAGGATTCAAGCTTTCGGCGAAACCGGCGGATAAAGAGCATCCCTATGGCCATGCGCGGATTGAATACATCAGCGGGCTGATCGTATCGCTGGTGATCCTTCTGCTGGGATTCCAATTGGCGCAGTCCTCTCTGGGAAAGATCCTCCATCCGGAAGAGAGCGAAACCAGCCTGGTGGCGGTGGGAATCTTGGTCGTTTCGGTGCTGATCAAGTTGTGGCAATTCCTGTTTTATCGGACGGTTGGCCGGCGTATTTCCTCAACCACACTGGAGGCGACGGCGGCGGACAGCCGCAACGACGTATTCAGCACGGTTGCCATTTTGATTGGCATGGGGATCACCTGGTTGACCAGCTATAATTTGGATGGCTGGATGGGCTTGATTGTGGCGCTTCTGATTGTGGTCGGCGGCGTGCAGTTGATTATGGAAACCAGCAATCCGCTGTTGGGGGTCGCGCCGACCGAAGAATTGGTGCAGGGTATTTACCAAAAGATCTTGAGCTACGACGGTGTTCTGGGCCTGCACGACCTGAATGTACACAACTATGGGCCGGGCCGCTGCTTTGCTTCGGTACACTGCGAGGTCCCTGCGGAGCAGGATATCTTGGTCAGCCATGATATCATTGATAACATCGAGCGCGATTTCCTTCGGGATATGAACATCCACCTGGTGATCCATCTGGATCCCGTGGTGACGGACGATGAACGCACGACAAAGCTGAAACAACAGGTGGAACAGATTTTAAACGGACTCTCGGATCAGATCAGTATGCACGATTTCCGTGTGGTTTGGGGGACGACCCACACCAATGTGATTTTTGACGTTTGTGTGCCGTTTGGATTCCAATGGTCGGATACGGAGCTGATCCAGCGCATTTCGGAACAAATTGCAAACTTGAACGCTACTTACTTCGCAGTGCTGACCGTAGATCACGATTACGTACCTCGCATCGCAGAAAAAACGAAAGAGTAAGATCACAGATAAACATTCGGCATCCATTGTATTGGGCAATATGGAGGAATCCATGTTGTCCAATTTTTTGTTTCAGAACGAGTTTGTTTGTTCATAATTTATTCATTGCATTTTGGGAAAAGTTGTACTACAATACAATTAGCACTTAGGTGTAAAGAGTGCTAAATTTAAAGAGATACAAGAGGTTGATTGATCATGGAAATGAAGCAGTTTCAGGCGGAGTCGAAGCGCCTTTTGGATTTGATGATTAATTCCATCTATACACATCGTGAAATTTTCCTACGCGAGTTGATTTCCAACGCAAGCGACGCTATTGATAAGCTCTATTATAAAACGTTATCCGACGGGGATACCGGCCTTTCCAGGGAGGATTTCAGCATCTCCATCCAGCCGAATAAGGAAGCGCGGACGTTGACCATCACGGACAATGGCTGCGGCATGACGAAGGACGAGTTGGAAAACAACTTGGGTACGATTGCGAAAAGCGGTTCGCTGAACTTTAAGAAGGACAACGAGCCCAAAGAGGATATTGAGATCATCGGCCAATTTGGCGTGGGCTTCTATTCGGCCTTTATGGTGAGCGCCTGCGTCACCGTGGTCAGCCGCGCTTATGGCAGCGATGAGGCTTGGAAATGGACCAGCCGGGGCGCTGAGGGTTACACCATGGAACCGTGCGAAAAAGAGGGCCATGGCACAGAAATCGTTCTGAACATCAAGCCAAATACGGAAGAGAACAATTACGACGAGTTCCTGGATACCTATACCATCAAGAACCTTGTCAAGAAATACTCTGATTATATCCGCTATCCCATCCGCATGGATGTGGAGAAGAGCCGCATGAAGGAGGGGTGCGACGAAAAGAACCCCGAATTTGAGACCTATACAGAGAATGAAACCCTGAATAGCATGGTACCACTCTGGCGCAAAAATAAGAATGAAATCACCGAGGACGAATACAACCGTTTCTATCAGGAGAAATTCAACGATTATGAGAAGCCGCTCAAGGTGATCCACAGCAGCACGGAGGGTGTGGCCACCTATAACGCCCTGCTGTTCATCCCGGCGCGCGCCCCGTTCGATTTTTACACCCGTGATTATGAAAAGGGGCTTCAGCTCTATTCCAACGGCGTGTTGATCATGGAGAAATGCCCGGACTTGCTGCCCGATTATTTCAGCTTTGTGAAGGGCCTTGTCGATTCGCAGGATTTATCGCTGAATATTTCCAGAGAAATGTTGCAGCATGACCGCCAGCTGAAGGTGATTGCTTCCAGGTTGGAGAAAAAGATCAAGTCCGGGTTGGAGAGCATGCTCCTCAATGACCGCGACAAATACGAATCCTTCTATAAGAACTTCGGTTTGCAACTTAAATACGGCGTGTACGAAGACTATGGAATGCACAAGGATGTCTTGCAGGATCTCCTGCTGTTCTACTCTTCGAGCGAAAAGAAACTAGTCACGCTCAAAGAATATGTGGGCCGCATGAAAGAAGGACAGAAATATATCTATTACGCCTGTGGCGAAACAACGGATAAGATTGACATGCTGCCGCAGACCGAGGCGCTCAAGGACAAAGGCTATGAGATCCTCTATTTGACGGACAACGTGGATGAGTTTGCCCTGCGCATGATGATGAAGTACGACGATAAGGAATTCCGCTCCATTTCGGCAGACGACTTGGATTTGGAGACCGAAGAAGAGAAGCAGGCAGCCGCGAAAAAGGTGGAAGAGAACAAGGATATGCTAGCCTTTATGAAGGAGTCCTTGGACGGCAAGGTCAAAGAGGTCATCCTTTCGCAAAAGCTGAAGACGCATCCGGTGTGCTTGTCTTCGGAAGGCGCGATCTCCATTGAAATGGAGAAGGTGCTCAATTCGATGCCGAACGATCAAAAAGTACAGGCGCAGCGTGTGCTTGAGATCAATTCCAACCATCCGATTTTCGAAAAGTTGTGCAGCCTGTATGCAGAGGACAAAGACAAGCTCAAAGAGTATACACAGCTCTTGTACGATCAAGCGTTGCTGATCGAAGGCGTTTCCATCGACGACCCGGTAGCCTTCTCGAACCGGATCTGCAACCTGATGGTATAAAACCGGTTTCTTTCATTTACAAAGAAGAGGCTATATCGCTTTGGCTTTCCAGCCAAAGCGATATAGCCTCTTTTGTATAGGATTCTTTTTTCTCTAGGGGTCCCTATATCCATCCCCCTATCAAGGGAAGTTTCAGGGGAACACTTTTTCAAAGGGATTGGTTTACAGCAAGCATTTCCCATATTTAAAGAACAGCTTGCGAACCGCAGGTAAAGTCCGGTATGTTTCATGCGCCGCCCGGTCTGCATCGGAGAGCAGCGCATTCATTTCCTCCTCTGTGAGTGTATGCTGGCTGAATTTGGCCTTGAGGGCCAGCTCCTCTGAATAGGGATCGATCGACGCCCCAAATGACGTTAAGTCGGTCAAATACTTGTAAATAGCGATTGCGGATTGGTTGACATTTGCTGAATGGAACCGCTTTTTGCGGCGTTTGATCAGGAAAATACGCCGCAGGACAACCAGCAGAACAGCACCGCCTGCCACCCCAATCCCAGCCAACACGTGCTGCAAGGTGCGGAAATCGAACGGGATTGCACCGGTGGTTTCATCGCTTCCAAGGGCAGAGGAATCCTCAAGCGCGCTGGAAGATTCGGGCGAACTGGATTCCGGTTCGCTGCTGGATTCCGCCTCGCTTTCTGGAGTGCTGGAGTCCTCCGAGAGGGCGTCCTGTGCTTGCTGATTCAACTCTCCGGTCGAGAGGCGTACGCCGGGCGTAACCTCCAGCGGTTGCCAGCCTAGGCCAGGGGTATAGACCTCTGCCCAGGCATGTGCATGCTGGTCCGGGATGTCAGCCCATCCCTCCTCGTCGTAATCCATTGCCGTGACCGCATATCCCTCTGCATAGCGGGCGGGAATCCCCTGCGACCGCAGGAGCGCAACGGCGGCGCTTGCGAAGTGGACGCAATAGCCCTTCTGGTTTTCAAAAAGAAAATAGTCTACAAAGTCGCGGCCCTCCGGCGTTGTGCCGGGGGAAAGGGTATATTCCCCGCTGGTGCGCACCAGGTTGGCGATCGCATAGATCACAGCTTCCTGTCCTGCGGTTTCTGCATCGGGAATCCCCACTTGTGTACAGTACCATTGCAATTTTTCACGCAGGTTCTGTGGAAGCTGCGTGTAGTAGGTATTGGCAAAGGAACGGTATGCCGCTTCCGCCGAATAGAACGGCTCGGAGATCAAATTGAGATTTACAGCCCGGGGAAAATGGGGAATGTCCCATGCCTGTAGGGTGTAGTCCGAGATGCCAAAGGGTGAGGTGACACGGATGTAGGCGTCGTGTACAAAGGCTGTGCCAGAAAGCTCCTCCGGGCGGGAGGCCAACCCATAGGGAGCATAGATGCAATTCCGGTTAGCAGCGACATTTTCAACTTGGATCTCCATCAGCAGCGACTGTTCTTCTGGAAGCGAATAAAACGAAAGCAGCTGTCCCGCCATGTTTTGTGGATTAAAATACAGCGAATTCTCCAACTCGGCGTAGGTGGAGTCGGGAAGGGATTCCCAGCTAACACCGGTATAAACGCTTCCGGAAAAAGCGTGCAGATACAGCGGCGTTTTGCTTGGGTTGTGTACGCGCAGTACCGTCTGCCCTGTATATTGACGGTTGCCCGCAGAATCTAAACTGACGCGCCCCAGCGCTCCATTTTGTTGGGAAAACAAGGAAGAGCGGTAAATGCCGCCTTCCAGTTCTTGACGGAGCGACTCGATGGAAGCTGGGCGCGTATAGGTATCCTGTGGCATCAAGATGCTCATAGCAATCAGGCAAAGGGCGACGGCGGGCAACACGAGCAAAGCAACGCGGCCCGCGGCGGCCGTTCGCCCAAATGAGCTGTTTGCGCAAAGGCGGCTGAGCAAAAGGGTGGCCCAGAAGCCAAGCAGCATCAATACGGAGGGCCAAGCGGGTGTAATGGTAAAGCCGAGGGGGACAAGTAAAAAAGGCGCTGTCCCCAGCAGGGCAAGCCAAAAACTGTGCCGCCGGACCGCCCAGCATACGTAACACGCTAAGAAAAATAGCACAAATGCCAAGAATACCGAGCAGGCATTTGTATACTCTCCTACGGGCAGGTTTACACGGAACTGCGGCAGATCAAAGCGGGAGTTGTCGCTGATTGTAGAGAGAACTTGATTGGTGGAGATCACAAACCCCTGCAAAAAGTATGTGCGCAGCAGGTAGGCGGTTACGCAGTAGGCGGCAGATAAGATCAATAGGATGGGCATCCGCCACCGTTTTAAAGAAAAGATTGCGAGAAACAGGAAGGCAAACAGGGCGATACAGATGGACAAAAAGATCGGTTTCACCGGTATGGAAAAAGCGGACACCGTACATTGCGCCACTCCAAACAGGCCAAGCAACACCAAGAGCGTATCCGCAAGTAGGGCAGAGAGATTCCCATGCATGGGCTCTTTCCAAGCTGGCTGGCTCAAGAGGATTCCTGCTTGATTTCCATCTTTCATAGCGTTTCCTCCCAGACCGTGCCGCTGACAAGCTCTTCAATGCGCTGCGGCGTGATATAAAAGAGATAGGGATATTCCTTTGTATCCCCCAAGCGGGCCCGGCATTCCGGTATTGGTAAGCCCTCCTTTGGGGCTGGGTGCGCCAACAATTGATTTAAAACTACATACAAATCATCCATACCGGACAGATGAATCTGGCGGAGCTGGACGGCGTCCGGGTCGTACCACTCTACATCATGTTCTAAACCGTTTTCCAGAAGAAACTGGCAGAGGGCAACCAACTTGTCCAAAACGAGATCCAACGCATAAATATCCCCGAATAGGTCCATTGTGACCAACGCAGAACTGCACACCGGCAGGCTAAATTCCTTTACCATGAGTTCGCCGGTGCGGGAAGAAAGCTTCCAGTGGATGCTGCGCAGGCGGTCCCCCTCCCGATAGGGCCGGACATCGAAGATTTCCGATGGATCGTCCCCGGGTTTCACCTTAGAAAAGGTGTCGCTCTCCGGGTCTGGCGCTGCGGACGGTTCCAATGGAAGCTCCAGGGGTTCGAGATCGGGAAGGATAAACAGCTCGTTTGGGCTGGACGTCTTATGCCGGCAGGTAAACAGCCCGAGGAAATCATAACAACGGATTTCCTCTAAAACAATGATCAGTTTGCCGCAATGCTGGGAGATCCCTTCCCGGTCTACCCGCTGTTTCCCATGGAGAGCTGGAAGAAACACGGTTTCCGTGGTTTCATCCCCGCTGAACGGATTGGAATACCGCAGCCGCAGCCGGGTGCGCGCCATGGGAAAGAAGGTCCGGTTCTCCACGACCAGCTGGATGGGGAACGGGTTGTTCCGCGGGACAGCGGCCAGGGGAAGCTCCACATGCGCACGGACCCCGCACATCCCCGGCAGGCTCAACAGCAGGGAAAGGAGCGGCAGCAGCAGGGCAAAGACCAGCACAAAAAAGGATAAATATCCATTAAAAAAAATGAAAAACAATACAGCGCCCACAAGGGCGATCAGGTAAACGATACGGCATCGCAACATAGGCCCACCTCATTTAACCGAGGGCGCATCGACGCGGTTGAGGATTTTTTCCAGAAGCGCGGCAGCCGTGACATCCCCCATTTTTGCCTGGGGGCTCAGGACAATCCGGTGGCCGATCACGTCGTGGAAAACGATCTGGACGTCGCGCGGGATTACGTAATCGCGCCCGCTCAGGTAAGCGGCTGCCTGCGCCATGCGGGTCAAGGCGATGGAACCGCGGGGGCTTGCTCCCAGGCGGATCATCGGGTCCTTCCGGGTGGCAGAGGTCAGGCGCGCAATGTAATCATAAAGGCTGTCAGCCAAATAGACATTTTCCACTTCATGCTGCATGGCAAGAATCCCCTGGGCGTCCACAACCTTCTGTACCTGCTCCAATGGGTCTCCACCCTGCTTGCGGCGCAAAATCTCCACCTCATCCTCCAGCTTGGGGTATCCCATGCGCAGGCAGACCATGAAGCGGTCCATCTGGGACTCCGGCAACAGCTGGGTCCCCGCGGAGCCGACCGGATTCTGTGTGGCGATGACAGTGTACGGTTTGGGCGTTTCGCGCGTCACACCGTCCACGGTGATGCGGCCCTCTTCCATCACTTCCAGCAGAGCGGCCTGCGTTTTGCTGGACGTGCGGTTGATTTCGTCCGCCAAAAAGAGGTTGCACAGCGCTGCGCCGGGTTTGTATTCCAGCTGTCCAGTCGCCTTATTATATACGGAAAAACCGGTCACGTCGGTGGGCATGACGTCCGGGGTGAACTGCATGCGGCGGTAATCCAACGCCATCGCCTTGGAAAAGGCCAGGGCCAGGGTGGTTTTTCCAACGCCGGGGATGTCCTCCAACAGGATATGCCCTTGGGCAAGAATGACCATGAGCATCTTGCCAACGACAGCGTTTTTTCCAACGACCGCTTTTTTCACTTCCTCAATGATCTCTAAAGCTTTTTGCATTCCTCATTCTCCTATTTTCAAATTGAAAGATATTACAGAAATTTTTATAAAAATTAACTGTGTCTATTATAGAAAATCCAGTGGCTCTTTGCAATGGAAGGAGAGAAGAGTTCAAAAAACATTCAAAATTGCTTGCTCCATGACTTGCAGAGGCGTACAATAAGGTTAACAATAGAGGGAGGCGTTAATATGCAGGAACCCAAACAATTGCAGCAATTGCAGGAAATGGTGGACCGGAGCAGGCGGATTGTCTTTTTCGGCGGCGCAGGGGTTTCGACGGAGAGCGGGATTCCGGACTTCCGCAGTGTGGACGGCCTTTACAACCAGCGCTATAAATATCCGCCGGAGGTCATGCTCAGTCACAGCTTTTATGTAGCGCACACGGAGGAGTTTTTCGATTTCTACCGGACAAAGATGCTTTACCTGGATGCGCAGCCCAATGCGGCCCATAAAAAGCTGGCGGAATTGGAGACAGCGGGAAAACTTACTGCGGTGGTCACGCAAAATATCGACGGCCTGCATCAAAAAGCCGGGAGTAAAAACGTGTTGGAACTGCACGGGTCGGTCCACCGCAATTTCTGCCAGCGCTGCCACAAGATGTACGACGCCGAATTCATGCTGCACAGCACAGGGATTCCCACCTGTACATGCGGCGGGAAGGTGAAGCCGGACGTAGTGCTCTATGAAGAAAGCCTGGATCAGCACACGCTGACAAAGGCATTGGACGCAATTGAACATGCGGATATGTTGATCATCGGCGGGACGTCGCTGGCCGTATATCCGGCCGCTAGCCTGGTCAACTATTATCGCGGCGACCGGTTGGTCCTCATCAATAAGTCCACAACCCCGATGGATCAGAATGCGAATTTGGCGATTCAAGGCAGCATCGGGGAAGTCCTTGGAGCGATTCAAGTTCGATAATAGCAGGGCAAAACAAGAAAAGAGCTGCGTAAAAACGGCATTTCCGCTTTTACGCAGCCAATTTTTTGCTTATCTCATTTTAAAGGTAGCGCATTCGGTCTGGCTCTTGCAATCGGCTTTTCCGCAGGAGCCGTCCGCCACATGGATGTTTTCTGCAATGCATTCGTTATTTTCATTATAGATGCAATTGCGCGCTTCACAGCGGACATGCAGGGACGGATTGGGGTTGGAACAGCCACAAGACGAGACGTTGCTTGCAGAACCGCTCTTTCCTGTAAAATCAGAACAGCAGGTCTGCTCGCATCCGCAAGCGCAGGCGCCTGCAACCTTGATATCCGGGCGGCAGCAGCAATCCTGGCTATTGTTCGCGCAGCTTGTGACGGTACATCTTAAATTCGTCATATCCACACTTCCAGTACAATAGAATCACACCCGAATTCTGCCGGGGCGATTGTCCAATCGGCCCGGCAGAAGAGGATGCAAATCTATTGTTCGCCGAATCTAAGAAATTATGCATGCGCTTGCGATTTTATTTCCAAAATTTGATCAAAAATGCGGGCAGCCGTCTCTTCCTTCGAGAGCTGGGGCAATTCCGCTTCGGAGTTTGCGGTGATGAGCGTTACAATATTGGTATCGGTTCCAAAGCCTGCGCCCGCCACCTTCAAATTGTTGGCGACCATCATGTCCACATGCTTTTTGGCAAGCTTTTTGCGCGAATTTTCCAGCATGTTTTGCGTCTCCATGGAAAAACCGCAGAGGAACTGTCCTGGATGGCGGTGTTCTCCCAGATATTGAAGAATGTCCGCAGTCCGTTCGAGGGGCAGGCTGCTATCGCTATCCTGCTTTTTCATTTTATCCTCGTATACGTACGAGGGACGGTAATCGGCCACCGCCGCTGCTTTAACGATGATGTCCTGTGCATCGCTGCGGGAGGTGACCGCCTCAAACATTTCCTGCGCCGTGGTCACAGGGACTACGTCTACAAAGGCAGGCGGCTTGAGCGGGGTCGGGCCTGTGACCAATGTAACGGCTGCACCGCGCCGGGCGGCGTTCTGCGCGAGCGCATATCCCATTTTCCCGGTGGAATGATTGGTAATATAGCGCACGGGGTCGATGGATTCCTGCGTGGGGCCTGCCGTGACCAGCACATGAAGGCCGGCCATATCCTTTTCGCAAGCCAGTTCCTGGTAGACATATTCCAGAATGACTTCCGGGTCCGGGAATTTCCCTGCGCCCGTGTCCCCACAGGCGAGATAGCCAGAACTCGGCTCGATAATCGTAAACCCATATTTGCGCAGGATGTCCAAGTTGTCCTGCGTGATGGGATTTTCGTACATCCTGGTGTTCATGGCAGGGGAAACCAGCTTTTTGCACTGGCATGCCAACACGGTTGTGGTGAGCATATCGTCCGCCAGGCCATGCGCCATTTTCGCGATCACGTTGGCGGTTGCCGGTGCGATCAGGCAGAGATCTGCGGCCTTTGCGAGAGAGACGTGCTCCACCTGAAACTCAAAATTGCGGTCAAAGGTATCCACCAGGCATTTATTTCCGGTCAAGCTTTCAAAAGTGATGGGATTGATAAAGTTTGTGGCGTTCTGTGTCATCAAGACATGGACGATACAGCCCTGCTTATGAAGCGCGCTGGCCAAATAGGCGGCTTTATAGGCGGCGATTCCTCCAGTGACGCCCAATAGAATGGTCTTTCCCTGTAACATTTTTGTTCCCCCATTTCTTGCAATTCAATCTTTCCAGTTCCACCATTTTAATTTTTCGGGATCGTGCTCTTCCTGCCCGGCGAAATATACCGCTTCCCGGAACACATAGAGCTGGCAGCGGTCTTCGATGCGTCCCTTGCGCAAGCAGTCCTTCCGATAGAGCTCTTCGGGGTCCTGCCCTCTTAACGACTCCACAGTTGGATATCCCAAATCGATGAGATCCTGCGCAATATTCTTTCCAACGCCCGGGATCGTTTGCAGGTCGCTTTCGGCCCCGGCAAAACGCAGCGCACGAAAACGCGCGTTTACGGACTGCTGGAACTGTTCGTCCGATTCATCGGGATCTTTCAGCGTCTTCCAGCGTTCACATGGGACCTGGGGGCATTCCCCGCAATGCTTCCAGCCGTTTTGAACCGTACAACAATGGTAGATAGGGCAGATGTCCCCGCCTGTGTAGGGCGCCCAATAGACCTTTCCTTTCAAGGAATGGCATCCGGCGCATTCCTTCCCAAGATGCGCGCAGCCTCCGCAGGATAAGCCGCAGACATTATACAGCACGATACTCCCTCCTTTGTATTTGAAATCTTGCTTTTTTTATAGTATACCATGATTTTACACCAGCGTACAGCGGGAGGTGTTCTGCCCGCGCGCAACGTTGGAAATATATTGTTGATTTTTTAACGATCTTAGCGTATAATAAAGGCGAAAATTTGCGCTGCATCTTTTGGAAAAGAGCAGCAGCAGGAGGTAATAAAAGTGAATCGTCAAACCGCAAAGTACCGTGATTTTGTGCTGTTGGCCCTGTTTGCGGCCATCATCCTGTTGTTGGCCTTTACGCCGATTGGATATATCCAGCTTCCAATCATCAAGGCCACCATCGTCCATGTGCCGGTGATCCTCGGCGCGATTATACTCGGCCCCAAAAAGGGCGCTATTTTAGGCGTTCTGTTCGGGCTGACCAGCTTTATCAGCAACACCTTTATGCCCACGGCGCTCTCCTTTGCATTTTCGCCGGCGATCCCGCTCCCAGGGACGCCGAACGGCAGCATTTGGAGCCTGTTCATCTGCTTTGTGCCGCGCATTTTGGTGGGGGTATTCGCGTACTATGTCTTTGCGCTGTGCCAAAAGCTGATGAAAAAAAGCACAAAGGGCGAGTTTTTGTCCCTTGCGCTTGGTGCACTGGTGGGGTCTTTTACAAACACCATTTTGGTTATGGGGAGCATCTTTGTCATTTTTAAAGATGCGTATGCGGCCATCAAAGGCATCCCCGCAGATGCCGTCATGGGGGCCATCCTTGCCGTCGTTGGCGCGAATGGCGTGCCGGAGGCAGTGGCTGCCATTGTGTTGACAGTGGCGATTGGCAAAGCCCTGTTGGGGTTGCAGAGAAAAGGGCGCGTATAAACGCAAGGTAGAAAGGATGATCGACCGATGATTCTTGCCATTGATGTGGGAAACAGCAACATTGTTTTGGGTGGCATTGACAATGAAAAAATCTATTTCACCGTGCGGCTTTCCACCGACCGCTTTAAGTCGAACGATGAATATGCGGTTTTAATCAAGAACTTGATTGAACTAAACGGATATGACCCGGCCGATATGGAGGGGAGCATCATTTCCACGGTGGTCCCCGCGCTGGCCACGACCCTGCGGCTTGCTTTGGAGAAGATCACAGGGAAACCCTGCATGGTGGTTGGCAGCGGCCTGAAGACGGGCCTGAATATCCTGATTGACAATCCGGCGCAGCTCGGCAGCGACCTGGTGGTTGACGCCGTGGCGGCCATTGCGGAGTATCCCAAGCCGATCGTGATCTTTGACCTAGGAACCGCAACGACCCTTTCGGTGGTGGATAAAAAAGGCAATTATTTGGGCGGTATGATTATGCCCGGCGTCGTTGTGGGCGTTGAAGCGATTTCCAACCGCGCGTCCCAGTTGCCACATATCGGCCTGGATGCGCCAAAGCGTTTGGTGGGGACCAATACCATCGACTGCATGAAGAGCGGCGCAATTTACGGGAACGCCGCCATGCTGGACGGCATCGTGGAGCGCGTGACAGAGGAACTGGGTGAAGCGCCCACTGTGGTTGCGACCGGCGGCCTTGCCCGCGTGATTGTGCCGCACTGCCGCAGGAAGATCATCTGCGACGATAACCTGATGTTGAAGGGCTTGTTGATCGTCTACAATAAGAACAAGCGGGGCTGATCCCGTTAGAAACAGAGGACTTCTTTCCTGGATTGGGAAAGAAGTCCTCTGTTTCTATATGCATCCTTTATTCTTCGATCGTGATGCGTCCGCGTTCGTCCATGTGGATTCCCTGTTCTTCACAGACGGTGCAGTTGAGCGCCTGGAGACGGTCCATGTATTCCGCGTAGGTGGCGCTGAGGATGCGCAGGTTTGGCAAAAAGACATCATAATATCCCGCTTCGGTCAGCCGCCTGCGGAGGGTTTGATGGGCGTGCAGGAATGGATTGAGCCGGGCGGTCCACTTCCTGCGCTTTCGTGCCTCCTGTAAAACGGTCTTTTTAAAGGCTTCCAGTTCCGCTTCGCTGGCATTCAAAAGCCGGTTGATCCCGGCGTTTGGATCAAAGGCCAACCGGTCGTAAGCTTCTCCCCATAGGCGGTCGGCGATACGAATGGCCAGAGGAATCTGAAGTTCCAACCCATCCAAAAAGGCGAGGATTGTTTGGTAGGCGTTTTGCTGTTCCTCGGTACGGATGGGTTCCTGCAAGTAGGGGAGAAAATGTTGAAATAAGACCCGTCCAAAGAACCCCGGAAAAGCGCTTTGCAGTTTTTGGCCAATGGGAGCGCTGTTCCATTCCTGGCGCAATTGCTCGATGGCATCGGGGGTATAATTCTGCGACAATTTTCCCAGCAATTCCACCTGGAATTGCTGGGCTTCCAACGCTCTCTGCTTCTGCGCTTGGATGGTTTTTAAAGCGGCAGGCTTATCGGAGGCCCGCAGCACGGTTTCAATTTCCTTGGCACTGAGACCCAGACTGCGCAGCAAGCCGATTTCTTTCAGCTTTTGGATGTCCGCGTCTTGAAAATCGCGGTATCCATTTTCATCCGTTGGGATGGCGATGAGCCCCTGTTCTTCATACCAGTTGATGGCCTTCTTGGTCAGGCCCGTTGCCTGACAAACTTGGTGGATACGCATAACGGTTCACCTCACGCGCTAAGTGTACCGCGTTCCCCAGGGGAACAGTCAAGCCTTTTGATCGATTTTTCTCTATTTTGTAAAGTACCATGCATAAGCGCGCTTTTCCAACGCTTTTACGAAGGCGTCCTTCCCGTCGCAGTACTGTTCGATGTCCTCCGGAAATTGTTGCGCCAGATGCTGCTTTAGATTGCCATAGAGCTGTGCCTCCTTTGGATGAACCCGCAGGTAATCCCGGACCGCCAAGTGGCGGTCGATGTTCCAATGGTCCTCTTCCGAAAAGGCGTGGATTTGGTGGGTGCGGTTTTCACCGCCTTTCCGGTAATAGCGGCGGCCGGGGATGCCGAATTCCCCCATGGCCTCATAGCCCAGTGCTTCCATCGCAGGGGCAAACGTATCGATTGCGTTCACATCCCGCACCACAGCCAGGATGTCGATGATGGGCTTTGCAGCCAGACCTTCCACGGAGGTGCTTCCAATGTGATGAACCGCAAGAAGCTCCGCACCGAAGGCTTTGCCGATTTTTTCTGCCTCCTGAGCAAACAGGAGCGGCCATTCCGGACGATAGGGAACCACACGGACATGCATAAAAACTCCCCCTTATCCTCAGTTGGCAAATGGCGACAGATGATCCGCCGGTTGTTCCTCCCGGTTGGTGGGGGCAACGATGGCTTTCTTCTTCCACCCGCCGTGAAGATAGGCGACCAACACGATCAGAATCCCGATGGCCCAGCTGATGGGGTAGGAGTAATAGATGAATTCCTTTCCCCAAGCGCCTGCGATCCAATAGGCGATGGGGACTCTTGCCAGCCACAGCGAAAGCAGGCTTGCCGCCATGGGAACAATCATGGAGCCGGCGCCGCGCAGTACGGCGCTTAAGATGAATAGGATCGCACACAGGAAATAGAAGGGCAACAGGGCATGTAAATAGTAGACGCCTGCTTCAATCACGCCGGGGCTTTGGCTGAACATGCGCATCAGCACATCGCTCAATGGGTAGACGACCACACTGATCGCCACGCTCGCTACAACGCACAGGATCAGACCGGCGCGGGTACCGCGGCGAACACGCTCCATGCGGGCCGCGCCGACATTTTGCCCGACGTAGGTGGTGACAGCGCTGGACATGCTCTGGATGGGGAGAAACACGAAGGTGTCGATCTTATTGGCACCGTTGAATCCGGCGGTAAAGGTAGAGCCATAGCTGTTCACGAGCGCCTGCATCGCCATAATACCGACTGCAAACAGCGCCTGCTGAATGCCGGAGGGAATTCCCAGCTGAATCGCTTTCTTAAATAGGGAGCGCTGAAACTGGATTTTAAAGAGCTGAATATGTAGGAAGGTATAGTGACGGTTGATAAAATACACGCCAAACAGCCATGAGGCGATCTGGGCGATGATAGTTGCGAACGCGACGCCAAAGACCCCCATCCCACAGAGTGTAAAGACCAGATCTAAAACGATGTTGATGCCAGCTGCAATTGAGAGGAACAATAGGGAGGTACGGCTGTCCCCAAGCCCCTGTAGGATGCCGGCGTTGATATTGAATCCGAGCGTGCCGATCATGCCGACAAAAATGACGACCATGTAGGTATCCGCCATATCCAACGTGCCGTCGTCCGGCACATTCATCAGGAGAAGAAGCGGCCTGCTGCATAGGACGCCCACAATGGTGAGGGGGATAATGCCAATCATCATAGAGGTATAGATGGTGTTCACAGTGGCGCGGACTTGCTCAATGTCCCTTGCCCCGTAATATTGCGAGATCATGATGGTTGCGCCGGTGCTCAATCCCATGAATAAAGAACTCATCATAAAGGTGATGGGAAAACCGGTTCCCACTGCGGCCAGCGCCTTTTCTCCGATGAAGTTGCCCACAACGATGCTGTCGACCATGTTATAGAGCTGTTGAAAGACATTGCCTAGGAGCAAGGGGGCCGTAAACAGGAACAACAGACGGTAGGGGCTGCCGCTTGTCATATCCGTGGCATTAGAACGAAGCTTTTTCACAAACAATCCTTCCTTTTATTTTATAAGTTGGGCATAGAAAAGCCCTTTCGGAGATGCCGGTCAACGGCGCTCCAAAAGGGCTCGAAATGAATAGCGCAAGTATTGAAGAAGAAAATTATAAAAGTTTTTCCTTCATTTCGACCGCCTGACAGATCAAGTCGATGGAGTTCTCAATGCCAAAGGCAGAGGAGTCCACCAACAAATCATAGTTTTCTGGGTTTCCCCACTTTTGGTTGGAGTAGAAATTATAGTAGTTGGCGCGCTGTTTATCCTGCTTTACAAGCGTGTCAGCGGCTTTGGCCGGATCGACCCCATACTGTTTAATGATACGGTCCATGCGTGTAAAATGATTTGCATAGACATAAACATGCAGGCAATTCTTATTTTCACGTAAGACATAATCGGCACAGCGCCCCACAATAACGCAAGGCCCTTTTTCCGCCGCTTCCCGGATGACTTGGGACTGTGCAAGAAATACTTTATCATTGATGGGAAGGTTGTCTATGGGGGATACCTGGCTACCGAATGTATAGTTTCCCATCATCAGGGAATACAGGAGGCTATTGGTGGCCTTCTCATCCGCCTTCTCAAGAATTTCCGGACTCATCCCGCTCTGTTTTGCGGCCAGAGTAATCAAGTCCTTATTGTAAAAAGGAATGTCAAAATGCTTTGCAACCCTTTCTCCGATTTCCCTTCCGCCGCTGCCGTACTGCCGTGCAATGGTAATAATCGTGTGAATACGCATATGCTCGACCCCTCCTAATCAAAAACAGATTTCAGAGACCTTTAAAAATTTGCTAAAAATTTGTTTTTTTGTGAATTTTCTTTATTTTACTGCTCTTCTATTTGTTTGTCAAACGATCTTTTCTGAAAAAATACGCCCCGGATGAACAATCCGGAGCGCTTGTTAGTTCCAATGCCTGTTAATCCGCATCAAACACACCGGTGGAGAGGTAACGCTCTCCGGTATCCGGCAGAAGGACAACGATCTGTTTGCCCTTGTTTTCCGGGCGCTTTGCCAGTTGCGTTGCAGCAAAGACTGCCGCGCCTGCGGAAATCCCAACCAGGAGCCCTTCCGTGCGGGCCAGTTCCTTGGCGGTCGCGTAGGCGTCTTCATTTGTTGCGGTGAGAACCTCATCCAGAATATCGGTGTTGAGAATATCCGGCACAAATCCGGCGCCGATGCCCTGGATTTTATGCGGGCCGGCCTTTCCCTGGCTGATGACCGGGGAAGAAGCGGGTTCCACCCCGACGATCCGGATGCCGGGATTGTGGGCTTTCAATCCTTCGCCTGTGCCGGTGATTGTTCCGCCGGTCCCAATGCCCGCAACAAAGAGGTCGATTTTCCCATCGGTATCCTCCCAGATTTCCTGGGCGGTGGTCGCCCGATGTGCAGCGGGGTTTGCCGGGTTGGTAAACTGGCCGGGGATAAAGGAATTCGGGATTTCCTTGGCCAGCTCTTCCGCCTTTGCAATGGCCCCCTTCATGCCTGCCGCGCCTTCGGTGAGGACCAGCTCCGCGCCAAGGGCGGAGACCAACCGGCGGCGTTCCAGGCTCATGGTCTCCGGCATGGTCAGGATCAGCCGGTAACCCCGTGAAGCGGCTACAAACGCAAGCCCAACGCCCGTGTTTCCGCTGGTGGGCTCGATGATCGTCGTATCCTGATTGACAAGGCCGCGTTCCTCGGCATCTTGGATCAGGGCAAAACCGACGCGGTCCTTGACGGAGGAAAGCGGGTTGAAGGATTCCACCTTCGCGATGAGCGTGGCCTCCAAAGCATGCTTCTTTTCATAGTTGGAGAGTTCCAACAGAGGGGTGTGGCCGATCAGATCGGTTAATTTTTTTGCGATTTTCATTTGCGGTCGCTCCATTCCATTCAGATTTGACAAAGAAATTTAAATTCCTATTAAAATAGTCAGGATTAATTTTTCCTTATTATATTCCATATATATGACAAAGTCAATAGGAAAAATCTGGTTTTTATTGCATTGAAATCGAAACCATAGTATAATGGTAAACAATAAAATGGCAGTAGAAAAAGGGGAAGCGCAATGAAACTTTCAACCAAGAGCCGTTATGCGCTTGAGGGCCTTTTTTATATGGCAATTGCAACCTTAGACCGGGCGGCGAGTATCAAAGAGATCGCAGCGGAAACGCAGATTTCCCCCGCCTATTTGGAACAGATCTTTTTTAAACTGAAACAGTTTGGGATTATCCGGACGGTGCGGGGCGCGCGCGGAGGCTTCCTGTTTGAGAAGCCGCTTTCGGAAATCACCGTCGGACAGATTATCCGGGCGGTGGAGGGAAGCCTTGTGCCGGTCAAATGCGTGGAGTCCCTCTCCGCATGTACCAGCAAGGTGCGGGGAACCTGCATCAGCCGCCAGGTATGGGTGGATCTCTCTGATGCGATTGCGCGGGTAGCAGACAGCCTGACACTGGAACAGCTGCGGAACGAATGGCTCGCGGAACAGAGAGGGGGGCAAGCCCTATGAAAATATCGACCCGGGGGCGTTACGGCCTGCGCGCAATGATCGATCTTGCCCTCCATGAAGATGAAGGGCGGGTGACGCTTGCGGGGATCGCCGCCAGGCAGGACCTGTCCCTCAATTATTTGGAGAGCATTTTTTCCGCGCTCAAGCGCGCTGGGTTTGTCATCGGGACGGCTGGTGCGCAAGGTGGATATTCCTTGGCACGCCCGGCGGATCAGATTTCGTTGCAGTCCATCTTGGAGGCTTTGGAGGGCGATCTGTCCGTTTTTGAGGAGGCCGACGTTGGGACGCCCATTCGCGCCTTTCTCAAACAGCATGTGTGGGACGTCATCGACCGCGAAGTGGAGAATACCTTGTATGCCACCACACTGGCGGATATGGTGAAGCGCATCCAATTGCAGGAATCGTCTGCGGAGAGTTCCGCATTATAAACAAGAGACAAAAAAGCCGCCGCCAATGCTTCTAACATTGGCGGCGGCTTTTTGTAAAATGAGACGAATTTTTAGACGCGCCAACGGAGCGCTTCTTGAAATTTTGCGGCAAAACGGTGCTCCTGCGTCCGGCGCACTTCCCGCAGCTCTGGATTGGGCTGTGTTTCCAGGAGGGTATCGACCGTCCGGTCCACCTCCAAATATTGCATAGCCTCCGGGCATTGGATCATTGGCATCCCAAAGCCGAGCGGTGTTTCCAGCAATTCAATCACCCTCGCATAGCGTTTGCCGGAAGGGGAGAAATATGCGTCAGTCTTCTTCCATCATCGCTTCACGCCGCAGCGGGCAATGCTCCAGCCGCCCGCATTCCTGCGCATATTTGCAGCTGCTGCTGGAAAATTTCCGTCCACGGTGGGGGATCAGCGTGTATGTAGCGCGGATCGAATGCTCTGCTTGTAAATACGGGCAATAGCCCGAGATGATTTTGATGGTTGTTTGTTCCATAGTGAAATCCCTCTTTCTGGAAAGAATCATACGCTCCTCAAGAAAGAATGTCAATTCCCAAATGCCCAAAGAGGCCACGGTACTAGCCGGGGCGTGCGACGCATATATATGGATGAATTCATTCGTAATGGAGGATTTCTCGTGGAAAAACGTGACAAGCACATAGAATCCGTGAAGGCATTTGTCTCTCCAGAACCATACCCGCCCATTGTGGTGGCTGGAAAAAACCGGTTATACGCTGGATTGATGCACATGAATATGTGTGCCGCACATAGTGAACTGACCGCACTGATGCAATATCTTTACCAAAGCTGGGTGATGAACGCAAACCATGCGGAGGCAGCCCAGGACTTACAGCGGATCGCCATGGTGGAGATGCATCACCTGAATATTTTTGCGCAGCTCGTCCAGCAGTTGGGCGGGGATCCGGTTTATGCCGTTTCGTTCCGGCGGCGCAGGCGGGTCTGGGATGGAATGATGGTTTCCCCATGCAAAAACTTTTTCCATATGATGCAGAACAACCTGCTCGCGGAGCAGGAGACAATCGACCGCTACCGGCGGCAAGCCGCAATGGTACAGGATGCCTCGCTCGCCGCGGTTTTGCTGCGCATCGTCGAGGATGAAAAGGTACATGTAAAGATTTTTCGGTCGTATTTGGATGTGTTGATTCAATAGGAAACATCCCGCGGAAGGCCAAGAGGCGTTTCGCGGGATGTCTTCGTTTATTCAGCCGGCTGCTTTTTGGAGAGATTTTCTGCGCACTGCTTCAGCTCGGTTTCGGTGCTTGCCCCCACGCCGGTCTGCATGATGCACTCCTGCACAAAGAAGGGCTGTGCGGAGAAGAATTTCTTCATCTGTGGATTGTTCAAAGCGGCGTTTGCCTTGTCTTCCGGCATTTGATTCACCTCCTGTCTGTCCGCTTTTTCCTGGGATTCGCATCCATACGTATTACACAGACGAATCCCAGAGAATCAAAGCGCACGATTATTCTTTGCAGGTTTTTCTGAAATACAGAAGGGAATATTTTGTTTTACAAAATTTGCTTGCGGATTGCCGCCGTATCTGGATATAATGAATGGGAGAAAGGACAAGCAGGGAGGAAAAGTGATGAGTACAGCCGATTTGATTCAGGCGCAGCGCGCCTTTTTCGACCATGGGAGGACAAAGAACCTTGCATTCCGCGCCGTGGCCTTGGAGCGATTGGAGCGCCAAATTCGCGCGCGGGAACATCGGCTATTGCGCGCTTTGCGGCAGGATCTGGGAAAATCCAATATGGAAGCCTACATGACCGAGATAGGCCTCACATGCAGCGAGCTGCGCTATATCGCTGCGCACATCCACCGATGGGCGGCCAAAAAGTGGGTCCCGACGCCTCTGAGCCAGTTTCCGTCCAGAAGCTTCTGCCAGGCAGAGCCCTACGGGGTGGTTTTGGTGATGGCGCCTTGGAATTACCCGTTTTTGTTGAGCATGGAGCCGCTCATCGGCGCATTGGCCGCAGGGAATACGGTCGTTCTCAAGCCTTCTGCCTATGCGCCCCATATGGCCAAAGAGCTAGAAGAGCTGCTTGGGGCTTGCTTCCCGCCGGAATATGTGGCGGTGGTGCAGGGCGGCCGGGAGGCCAACACGGAACTCTTGGAGCAGCGGTTTGACTATATCTTCTTTACCGGAAGCGTGGCGGTGGGAAAGCTTGTGATGGAGCGGGCTGCGGCGCATCTGACGCCGGTTACATTGGAATTGGGCGGGAAAAGCCCCTGCATCGTAGACCGGACAGCCAATGTGAAGCTGGCGGCAAAGCGGATTGTATTCGGGAAATTCCTCAATGCCGGCCAGACCTGTGTTGCACCGGATTACCTGCTGGTGCATCGGGAAGTGAAAAATACGCTGGTCGCGTATATGCGGAGGTATCTTCAGTTGTTCTATGGGAAAAAACCGCAGGAAAATCCCGATTATCCCAAGATTATCAATGAAAAGCACTTCCTGCGCCTGAAAGGGCTCATGGAAAACCAGCATATCCTGGTGGGCGGCGACGACAACGGGACCGATAAGATCGCCCCGACGCTGCTGGACGCCGTTTCCCCCGATGCGCCGGTGATGCAGGAGGAAATCTTCGGCCCGATCCTTCCCATTTTGACGTATGCAACGTTAGAGGAAGCGATCCGCTTTGTAAAAGCGCGCGAGAAGCCCCTGGCGCTCTATCTCTTTACCACGGACCGCACAACGGAAAAGCGCGTGTTGCAGGAAGTCTCGTTTGGCGGCGGCTGTGTCAACGACACGGTGGTGCACCTCGCCACGCCGTACATGGCATTTGGCGGCGTCGGCAAAAGCGGGATGGGGAGCTACCATGGCAAAAAGAGCTTCGATACGTTCAGCCATTATAAAAGCATTTTGAAGAATTCCAGCTTTCTGGATATGCCTGTGCGGTATCCTCCGGCCACTGCGAGAAAGGAACAGCTCCTGCGTTGGTTTTTGCGGTAAGCCGGTTTTCCGTTTAACAGCATAGAACGAAACAAAATGAAACCGTTGCAAAAGAAAAGCGCAGCAGCAATCCGCACAAAAATGCGGCAGCACTCAGAAGAATCGGCCCTCAAATGAAGCTGTTTTGGCTTCGTTCGGGGCCGATTTTTGTGCATGATTGGGGAGTATGGGCTATTTAGCAACCGCCCTTCCTTCGTTATAAATGAAATCGCAGATATTACACGCGCACAAGGTTGAGCAGGACCTCCACCATTTTGTCCATGCTTTGGACCGGGATATACTCGAACCGGCCGTGGAAATTGTGCCCGCCGGTGGATAGGTTGGGGCAGGGCAGCCCCATAAATGAGAGGCGCGCACCGTCCGTGCCGCCGCGGATCGGTACGACCAGGGGCTCTACCCCGGCGTCCCGCATCGCCTGCTCCGCGTCTTCAATCAGGAACATGTGGGGCGCAATCTGCTGCTTCATGTTGTAATAGGTGTCTGTCAGGTTGAGGACAACCGTCCCCGCACCGTATTTGTCGTTGAGATAGTCCGCGATCTTTTGGAAGCGCGCTTTTTTGGCTTCAAATTTTTCCATATCGTGGTCGCGGATGATATAGTGCAGGCTTGCCTGCTCTTCATGGCCCTGGATGCCCTCCAGGTGGCTGAACCCTTCATACCCTTCGGTAAAGGCCGGGTTTTCAAAAACCGGAAGCATGGAATGGAATTCCATTGCGATCAAGATGGCATTTTTCATTTTGCCCTTTGCCGTGCCCGGATGGACGCTCACCCCGTTGATGGTAATCTTGGCGTCCGCCGCGTTGAAGTTCTCATATTCGATCTCGCCGAGCTTGCCGCCGTCCACCGTATAGGCGTACTGCGCCCCAAAGCCCTTGACATCGAAGCGATCCGCGCCGCGGCCCGTCTCCTCGTCCGGCGTGATGCCGACTTTGATGGTCCCGTGAGGAATGTTCTCCGCAACCAGGCGTTCCAATGTGGTAAAAATTTCCGCGATGCCCGCTTTATCGTCCGAGCCGAGCAGCGTCGTGCCGTCGGTCACGATCAGATCCTGGCCTTTGTAATCCAGAAGGCTTTCAAATTCCGCAGGGCGCATGACGATATTCTTTTCCGCGTTGAGGACGATATCCCCGCCGTCGTAGTTCTCGACGATGCGCGCACGCACATTCTCGCCGCTGGCAGCGGGAGCGGTGTCCATATGCGCGATCAGCCCCAGGATCGGGCGGTCGGTTTCACAGTTGGCCGGTAAGGTCCCGTAGACATAGCCGCATTCGTCCATGTGGGCGTCGGCCAGCCCCAGGCCGCGCAGCTCCTCCGCAAGCGCAGCGCCCAGGACTTTTTGACGGTCCGTTGTAGGGCATTTGTCCTCCGGCGCATTTTCGTCGGAGGTGGTATGGTAACGTACATATTGCAGCAATCGCTCGTAAGCTCGCATTTTATAGATCCCCTTTCGGTGAAAAATCCTTTTTCCTCATCATACGCCAAAATTCTCTAAAGTGCAATGTGGTTTTCACAAGAAGCGCCCTCACAAACATGCAGCTCGGTTCCGTAATGCTCGCTGGAAAAACCATTGTCGAAGAAGATGGAGAAAAAGGGCGTCATTTTGTTGTAAATTTCGGTGTCGGTTGGCTTTGGCAGGCCGAGAAGCATTTGAAGAAATTCCGGCGTGACTGGCCCGGAAACGATCTTGCCAAACGCCCAATCGGTTTGCTTGTGATTGCCGTATTGCAGCGCAAGGGCGATCCACTCCGTTTCTTCGTTCCAGCAGTGGATTTCAAAGGAAGCGGCGGTTTTGGCATACTGTTCCACGAGGGCTTTCCACCGCTGGTTATCCGGTTCGGTGGCGTCCAGGGCGAGGATTTCTATGGCCTTCATCTCTGCGTATCCCCCTGTTCTGGCGCGGTTTTGCGTTCCGCGCTTTTGCTTGGCCCGAGCAAATCGCTCCACGCTGCGTGAAGCTGTTCCACGGCGGGGGCGATGTCCTCCAAGGGGATACCTGCAAAGCCCAACGTTACGCTGCCCGGCTCGGTTTCTGCAATCACACGGACCCCACGCTGTATTGCCCGGCGGCAGAGTTCCTCCGAGGGCGCATCGCAAGGCAGGTACAAGGTCAGCCGGAGGGCTGTTTCCTGCAAGAAGAGGCGGCAGCGCCGTCCAAAGGCGCTTCGGACGGAACGGCTCAGTTCCGCGCTTTTCGCGGCGTAGAGCTTGCGCAAGCGGCGCAGATGGCGCTCCAACTGGCCGCTTTTGACATAGTTGCTTAGGGCGAGCTGTTCCACTTTTGAAGCCGTTTGGTTGTAGCTTTTGGCGCGGGAACGGTAATCCGCGAGCAGTGCCGGTGGCAGCGCCATATAGCCGATACGCACAGAGGGGAGCAGCAGTTTGGAAAAAGAACCGATGTAGGCCACCAGTTCCCCGTCCGCAATCCCCTGCATCGCAGGGATGGGCCGGGCATTGTAACGCAGTTCCCCGTTGTAGTCGTCTTCAATCACGAGGGATTGATGCGCTTTCGCCCATTCCAACAGGGCAAACCGGCGGCTCATCGGCATGGCGGTGCCGCTTGAAACACTGTGGGATGGGCGCACCAATACCGCCCGGACGCCGCTCGCCTCCAGAGCGTCCATCCGGATACCGTCCCGGTCGGTGGGAAGGCGCAAGACCGTAAAACCGCAGTCCGCAAAAACACGCTCTGCCTGTGGGAATCCGCGCTCGTCGATCGCGACGGTCTTTTCGGGAAGAAGGCCGCACAGCAGGTATAGGAGCGGCTGAGTGCCCGCGCCGATCACGATCTGCTCCGGGCTGGCTTTTACACCGCGGACGCCGTAGCAATAGGAGGAGAGCGCTTCCCGCAGGGCGGGTTCCCCCTGGGGATCGCCGTAGGAGGTGAGCACCTCCTGCTGGGTGAGGACGTCGCGGATATGGCGGCGCCAGATTTTGATGTCGATGCATCCGCTGTCCACCGAATCGCTGCCGAAATTGTAGCGGATGTTGGGGCCTGGACGTTCCGCTTGCACGATCGTCTGGGGAGGCTCCAAATGGCTGGAGCGCTCCGGCCGGATGGCCCCGGCCTCTACGAAAAAGCCACTCTGCGGACGCGCGCGTACATACCCTTCGACGCAGAGCTGCTGATAGGCCATTTCCACCGTGGTGCGGCTCAGGCGCAAGTCCTCAGAGAGCTTGCGGATGGAGGGGAGCTTTTCGTTCGTTGTGAGATGCCCCCGCTCGATGGATCTGCGCAGCGATTCATAGAGTTGCTGGTACAAAGGAGTATCGGATGCGGGATTGAGCATAAGAAAATCGTATGTCATGGAAATTCCTCTTCAAACTGTACTGGTCAATTTTTTATAAACTGTATATTTTAGTATGAACACTTTTGCGCTATGATTATACCACAAACGAGCAAAGATGCAAGACGCTTTGCGGAAGATGTCTGGAGGGGAAGACCATGAAACTCAATTTAAACGAACGCAACACCAGCGTCAATCTGGCGCTCACCGGTCTGATGGCGGCGTTGGTCCTGGTGGCGACCATGTTCTTCAAGGTGGAGATCCCAGTGGGAACCGATAAGACCATGATCGGCTTTGCAAATGTATTTTGTATTTTGTCCGGCCTGTTGTTGGGCCCGGTTTACGGCGGCCTTGCAGCGGGGATCGGTTCCTGCATTTTTGACCTGATGGGCGGATGGGCGGACAGCGCGCCGACGACCCTGATCTTCAAATTTATGATGGCGTTTGTGTGCGGCTTGATCGCATGGGGCGGCGACCGGACCGCAAGAAAGCTCTCCCGCGTGATTGTGGGTGCGGTGAGCGGCTCCCTGTGCTACTGCGTGCTGTATTTGGGATACTCGTTCCTGAAGCTGATCCTGGTGGGTTCCGCGCCGGAGGCGGCGGCCATCGCCATGGTGACGAAGCTGGCAGCGACGCTGACCAATGCCATTGTGGCGGACGTGATCGCGGTGCCGTTCTTCTTTGCCATCCGCAAAGCTTTGGAGCGGGCGCATTTGCCTGTTGGCGGTCCGCGCCGGGCATAAAATGTTGAACGATCTTGAATAGACAAACAGCCGGTTGTATTGCGTTTGTGCATACAACCGGCTGTTGTTGCTTTCAGGCGGCTGGGCGCGTTATGTGGCAAAAACGCCCAGCCGTTTTAAAATGGTCACGCCGTCGCGCAGCCCCTTTTGATAGAGGTGGCGTTCCTGGTGTCCGGAGACGTCCAGCAGGAGGGAGAAGCATTCTTCGGCGAACTCTTTTTCGTCTGCGGCAAACATGGAATCGCAGTCGCGGTGCATCCGTTCCAGCTTTTCGGCCAACAGCGCGTATTGTGCGGTAGCGTGGAAGTCGTCAACGGCGCGTTGCAGGAGTTCATCCAGGAAAACGTCAAAGATTTCTTGTTCCGTCATGTACAGGTTCCTTTCTCTGTGAATTCCAACAACGCTTGAAAGGAATCACCGCGCATGGTATACTATTTACGCAGCAATCCGCTTTCGCGGTTGTTGGTTTGTGGGGAAGCGGCTTCGACTTAGAGAGGGGAGGCCGTTTCCTTTCATTTTTTGAGGCCGGAATACTTTTCGTGGATAGCCCTGCGGACAAATTCAGAACGGTTTGTACGCTCTACTTTACAACATTCGTCCAATTCAGTTAATGTTTCTTTGTCCATCTTGACACGCAGCATAAATGTTTTTGGGCTATCCGTAGGGCGGCCTAGTTTTTTACCTGGCACTTGAAGAAATACACCTCCTTTTCGTAGCACCATAATCATATTATAAATTTCGTAGCAACGTAAGTCAAAGAAAATGGAAAAAGTTGGGTGTGAAAAATCTTGACATCTTGTAGAGCTGCTGGAAATGTTAAGGTACAGAAGCATGCTTTTTCTATCGTTTTCACCATTTGTGGCGTTCCATCCTCAGAATACGCAGAAAATCCGGAAAATCCCTTGTGGAACTGCCTGTCAGAATGCTATAATAATCTTTATGAATTTCGACCTTAAAAAAGGGGATCTCCCCTGGAATGGAGCTTTCTAGGATGAAGGATACAGAAAAAAAACCTAAAAGACTTCATAGCGACATTGTGCGGGACAGCATTAACACCTTTGGCACCAACGTCATCGGTTCCCTGCTGTCCATCATCTCGGCCTTTTTTGTGCTGGGTGTGTTGGACCCGGCGGTCAAGGGGCAATATAATCAGGTACAGCTGGTCGGCAACGGGCTGTTTACGCTGTTTGGATTTAGCATCAATGCCGCGATGATCTATTTTGTCTCCCGCTATAAGATCAAGAACACCAAAAAAGCGATTGCAAAGTTGACTGTGGCGATGTCTGCCCTGATTTTGGCGGCGGGCGCCGTTGCCGTGCTGTTTATGAAGAAAATCTTTTTCTCCGGCAGTACGGCCTTCTATTGCTGGGCAGCGGTCGTGTATGGTTTGTTCTCCTTTTTAATGAATGTTTGCCTGGCGATTTTGCGCGGGGAAAACAAGTTTAAAATGTTTAATACGATCAACCTTTTGCAAAAGGTGTTGTTGACCGCGTTCATGTTCTCCATGCTTGTATGGCCCAGTGCCATGCTGCTGGTTACCTCCATGATCGGTATCCAGGTGCTGATGATCCTCTTCGCCCTGTATGGCATCAAGCGCTGGAATGGAAAGGAACCGGACCCCGCGCCGGAAGACGACCACTCGGTGCAGACGGGCGCGATGTTCCGCTATAGCTTAAAGTCGCATGTCTCCAATGTGATGACCTATATCAATTCGTATTTGGGATCGTACATTGTAAACGCCGTGTATTCCCTTTCGACCTTCGGCATTTACAATGCGGCTGTCACCATGATGCAGCAGGTGTGGCTGCTGCCCGACGCGGTGAGCCAGGTCATTATGAGCCGGATTGCAGCCATGCATGAAAAGGACGATAAAGTCCGTTTGACCTTGATGTCCTGTAAAGTGGTCACCTATATCACCATTGTTTGTGCGGTGCTGTTGGTGTTGGTGGCGCAGGTGTTTGTGCCGATTGTGTTCCCGAAGTACGTGGAGGCCATTGCGCCTCTGCGGTATTTGATTATCGGTTCGATTTTTATCTGCTATGCAAAGGTGTTGGCCAATTCCATCGCCGCCTATGGCAAGCCGGAATTGAACATTTTGCCGACCATCATCGGGATTATAGTCAATTTGAGCTTGTCGTTTGTTCTGATTCCGCCGATGGGCGTCAACGGCATTGCGCTGGCGACCTCCGCCTCGCTGACCGCGCAGGGGTTCACCTCCATGGTGATTTTCTGCCTGTTTACACATACCCCGTTCTATCGCCTTCTGATTCCGAATGGGGAAGAGATCCGCTCTGTCAAACAGATCTTTAAAAAATAATTTGTGAATTCAAGGAGAGAGCATCCATGAAAAAATACCTTTCTCTGTTGCTTGCGCTGCTGGTGGCGCTCTCGTGTACGTCTCTGGCGTTTGCGGCCGAAGAGGATGAAGAAGAGATTTCGCCGGAGATGAAGGAGCTCGGTGAATATATCATGAACCACCAGGCCGAGGCGTTTGACCTGGCGGTCGAGGGATATACCTGCCAGTCGGAAAAGGTGGAAGCCGAACTGCTCACGGACGGCACGGTGAACGTCACGGAATATTGGACGTATTCCTGCCGGAACTTTGAGAAGATGACAAAGTTTGAGCGCACGCTCGCCAAATCCGAAGACTATGAGATTTCGGATATCCGCGTGGTGATGGGCTCGGAGGAGCTGGAGCGCTTCAACAGCTACGAGGAGATTCAGGCGGCGACGGAAAGCGAAGGGGAAAAATACCCGGAGCGGAAGTACACGCTGGATGAAACCGACACGGGCTATGAGATCAACGCATATTTGAAGAATTGGAATGCCACCACGACGATCAAGGTGCTCTATACCGTAAAGGGCGCCGTGCAGTTCCACAACGATATTATGGAATTCAATTGGGAGCTGATTGGGGAGGACATCCCCTATGAAGCGGGGCTGTTGACCGGCTACGTGATTCTGCCCTATGGAGCGCAGCGCGATGAGGTCAAAGCCTGGACGTACGACCAGGAGGACTATGAGCTGGTCATCGAAAGCGGCGAGCTGGTGGGCCTGACGGTCAATGAGGTCCCGGCCAACCATGCGGTAGACATCCGCGTGACCGCGCCGCTGTATTTGTTCCCCGATGCCGCGGACGCCTATAAGACCGGCCAGGATGCCTATATGCAGATTTTGCAGGAGGAAAACGACCCCGACCAGGACCCGGCGTATACGGCGCGCGAGGCGCGGAAGGACCAGATCATCCGCATTGCGGCCCCGGTCGTATTGATCGGCGGCGCTGCCTTGGTTTTGATTGTTTCCCGCATCCGCAGAAAGAAGAAGGCATAAGGGAGGCCAAACGATGCAGAAGGAAACGTCTGCAAAAGCGCAGAAAGTAAAGCTGGCTCTCCGCGCAGCGTTCCCGATGACCATCCCCGTGATGGTGGGTTATCTGTTCTTGGGGGCAGCTTTTGGCATTCTGCTGGAGAGCAAAGGCTATGGCTTCGGGTGGGCCGCCTTGATGAGCGTGATTGTCTATGCGGGCTCGATGCAATTTGTGGCGGTCGATCTGTTGGCGACGGGAGCGGGCTTTTTGCAGGTGGCGTTGATGACCTTGATGGTCAATATCCGCCATGTGTTTTATGGCCTCTCCCTGTTGGGGAAATTTCAAAATTTTGGCGCGAAAAAGCCCTATATGATTTTTTCCCTGTCCGATGAGACGTTTTCTCTGCTCTGTAGTGCAGAGCCGCCCAAAAATGTGGACCGCAGTTGGTTTTTCTTTTTTATCGCCTTGTTGGACCAACTTTACTGGATTGTCGGTTCTGTCGTCGGAGGGCTGCTGGGTTCCTCCTTTTCGTTCAATACACAGGGCATTGATTTTGCGATGACTGCGCTCTTCGTGGTGATTTTTGTCAACCAGTGGCGTGAAACAAAAAGCCATGCGCCGGCCTTGGCGGGATTGGCATGCTCCGTTGTTTGCCTTCTCCTTTTTGGAGCGGATAATTTTATTCTGCCGGCGCTCATCAGTATGGTCGTGTTGCTGACCGTCGTTCGGAAACGGTTGGATCGACCGGAGGAGGAGGCTACAACATGACTGGGGCAATTCGTGCGCTGCTTGTGATTGCGTTAATTGCGCTTGTTACATTTTTCACAAGACTTCTTCCCTTTGTCCTGTTCCCGGAGGGAAAGGAAACGCCGCCATATGTGCGTTATTTGGGGAAAGTTTTGCCTTTTGCAATCATTGCCATGCTTGTAGTATACTGTTTAAAGGGAACGAGCCTTCTGACGTGGCCATACGGCTTGCCGGAGCTGATTGCGGTGGCGGCTGTTGTGGCGTTGCATGTGTGGAAGAAGAACACCCTGTTGAGCATTGGCGTGGGAACCGTGTTGTATATGGTATTGGTGCAGTTTGTTTTTGCTACATAAGGGCTTCCGCCCCGGATGGGCGGGGAAAATTGAAAAGGATTGTGGGGGAGATCGGAATGATGGCCACCGAAAAGCTGTATGTGCAGATGCTGGGGGATTTTTCCATCCGGCGTGGCGACCGGGAAGTGGTGAAAAAAGGGAACCGCTCCAAAAAGATTTGGCACTTGATTGGCATCCTTTTGACGAATCGAGGGCAAAGGCTGGCTCAGGAAAAATTGATCCAGTTGCTATGGCGTGAGGGGGATGAATGCATTGACCCAGCCAACTCCCTAAAAAATTTGGTCTATCGCGCGCGGATGCTCTTGGACGATTTGGTGCTGGAAGATGAAGTGTGCGAAGAGGGAATGGAGTTTATCCGTTTTTCCGAAGGGGCATATATGTGGAACGAAGATATCCCGTGTGAAATCGACACGGAAGTGATGACCCTTCTGGCAAAGCGCGGTTCGGATGAAGACCAGGCAATTGAAAGCCGGATTGCCTGCTACTCCCAGGCGGTAGAGCTGTACAACGGGGAATTCCTGCCGAATTTGGGGGAGGACGAGTGGATTTTTGCAAAGCGCGCACAGTATGAAAGCCTTTATGTCAGCTGTGTGTTGACCTTATGCCGCCTTTTGAATCAGTCGGAGCAATATGGGAATGTTATTTCAGTTTGCGAGCGTGCGGTGCGGTTTTGCCCTTATCAGGAAGATATCCATCATATCTTACTGAAGGCCTATCTGCGCACGGGGCAGTATGCCCAGGCGTTGGTACACTACGAGCACATTTCCGAATCCTTTAACCGGGAGCTGGGTATGGGGCTTTCGAATTCGATCCGCAATCTGCACCGCGAGATTATCCAAGGGCTCAATATGGTCGAAATTGATATGAATCAGATCAAGGAGGATATTCTTGCGGAGGAGACATCCGGCTCGACGCCGTTTTTTTGTGAGTATACGGTGTTCCGTGAGATCTGCCGGGTGCAGATGCGCGCCCGGGAGCGTTATAACCAGAGCGAGATTTTGATCCTGCTCACAGCGACAGACAAGAACGGGGAAATTCCGCCGTTGGAAAAGCTAAAAAATATTATGACTGTCTTAAAAGAAGCAATCTCTGAAACGCTGCGCCGGAACGATATTGTCGCGCGGTATAGCCCTTCCCAGTTCATCTTGGGCCTGTTGGTGGCCGAGGAAGAGAACGGGCAATTGGTAGCCAACCGCATCCGGAATGCGTTTGAGGCGAAATGCCGCCGGAAAGGTGAGATTTATCTAAAAGAACAGATGATTAGCCTGCGTGCTGAGGATTCGCAGAACTGACAACCGCAGCCGAATCCGACGAAAGGAGAACCTATGAAAAAACGTTTGCGCAAGGGGATTTTTATAGCATCGCTCTGTGTTTTTATAGGTTCTATGAGTGTGCTCGGATATAAGGGGATCTATGAGCCCATGCAGAACCGGCATGCGGTCAAGCAGGTACAGCAGATTTATCACGCTGAAGAAGACGGGGAGGAGAAGGACAGTTCCCCTTCCTCACAGACGTCCGAGGAGGCTGTGCAGCGGAAGCGGGACGCCTTTGCCCAATTGAAAGCGGGCAACCCGGACACCATCGGTTGGATTCAGATTCCCAATACAGTGGTGGACTATCCGGTGATGCAGTCCTCAAAGGACAATCCGGAGCTATATCTCCGTCATGGATACGATAAGAAATACACCCAATACGGCTGCATCTTTTTGGATGCCAACTGTACCCCGGCTCAGGAAATGAAGAATTTGACACTCTATGGGCACAACATGAACGATGGGCAGATGTTTGCCGCGATCCTGCAATACACCGATCTGGAGTTTTATAAGAGCGCCCCGGTGATCGACTTCGATCTGGAAGGGGTGGAGGGCAAATGGAAAGTGTTCTCCGTGTTTAAGATCAATACACTCCCGGAACAGGGGGAAATCTTCGACTACGCCCAGCCGGATTTCGAGGACGATGAGGCGTTCACGGCTTTCATCGAAGAGATGCGCAGCCGGTCCATTTTGAATCTGCCGGTCGATGTGAATGCGGACGATCAATTGCTCACGTTGTCCACCTGCTCCTATGAATTTGAAGAGTTTCGCACTGTCGTGGTAGCCCGCCGGGTGCGGGAAGGCGAGAATGCGACCGTTGATTTGGACAAGGCGGCATACAATCCTTCCCCAGTTTACCCGGACTGCTGGGTGCAGAAATATGGGAGTTGACGAGAAACACAGGAGTGAATCATAGATAGAACGATTTGAATTTATCAAGACAGAGCCTTTTGTTCCTTTTGGCTATGAAAAAACGGTTATGCGGCATACGCTGCATAACCGTTTTTTGATTGATGGATTTTCCTCAGTCGATCGGGACCACGGAACCCTCATAGGTCTCATTGATATATTGCTTGACTGTGTCGCTCTTGAGTGCCTCCACAAGCGCCTGCAGTTCCGGGCGGTTTTCATCGCCCTTGCGGACAGCGATCACATTGGGATAGGCCGTTGTTGCAACGGAACCGCTCTCTTCCACGGCCAGTGCATCGCTCATCTTCAAGCCGCCGTCGATGGCATAGTTACCGTTGATCACGGCGAGATCGACGTCGGGCAGGATGCGGGACAACTGTGCCGCTTCGATTTCGGTAATCTGGATGTTTTTCGGATTGCTGGTGATATCCTTTACGGTGGCGTTCAATCCCGCGGATTCATCCACCTCGATCAGTCCCTGATCCTGAAGAAGTAGAAGTGCGCGCGCCTCGTTGGTGGTATCATTTGGAACGGCGATGGTCGCGTTGTCCGGCAGGCTGTCCAGGGAGGTCGTCCGGCCCGCGTAGATGCCGAGCGGCTCGTAATGGATTGCGCCGATCGAGACCAACTCCGTTCCGTACTCCTCGTTAAAATTGTCCAGATAGGTCTGATGCTGGAAATAGTTGGCGTCCAGTTCCCCTTCGGAGAGCGCCAGGTTCGGCTGCACATAGTCGGAGAACTCCACCACATCCAGCTCATACCCCTGCTCCTTGAGGATATCGCTGGCAACCTCCAGGATTTCTGCGTGCGGAGCAGGAGACGCCCCGACCTTGATCACCTTGGATTCGGAATTGTCCGCATTTTCACCGGACGCCGCATCGCCGCCGGACTGACATCCGGCCAATACGGTGGCGGAAAGTGCAACCGCGAGAATGAGTGCAAAAATCTTTTTCATAGGATAGTTCCTCCTTTTGTTAAGGGCTTTGAAAGAACAGAGAATGCTCCTCTTTCAAAGCATTATTTGCGCCGGTCCAACCGCCGGGCAATCCAGAGGCCCAGTCCCTGGAATACCTGCACCACCACAATGAGCAGGACAACGGTGACGAGCATGATGTCCTCCTCACGGCGGTAATAGCCGAAGCGAATGGCGATATCGCCCAAACCGCCGCCGCCGACAAATCCGGCCATTGCGGTATAGCCGAGGATCGTCGTGATGGCAATGGCGCAGTTGAGGATCAACGAGGGGCGAGCCTCCGGCAAAAGGACTTTCCAAATGATTTGCAGAGCGGAAGCGCCCATGGACTGGGATGCTTCGATCACACCGACGTCCACTTCTTTGAGAGAACCTTCGACCAGCCGGGCGACGAAGGGCGCAGCTGAGATGGTCAGAGGCACGATGACGGCCGTAGGGCCAAGGGTTGTGCCCAGAAGCCAGCGGGTGAACGGCAGGACCGCGATCAATAAAATGATAAATGGGAACGAACGGGTCAGGTTGACGATCACGTCCAATATTTTATATAGGACAGGGTGGGGGCGGATCCCGTCCGCAGCCCACATGACGAGCAGCACACCCAACGGCAATCCGATGATATACGCGAAGAGGGTGGACCCCAACGTCATATACAGGGTTTCACCGACGCCTTGCAGCAACATTTGCAGCGTGGATTCATCCCACATTTCCGCTCACCTCCTCTACGGTCAGGCCCCGCATATGCAGATACCGCTGCATCTTATCCGCGAGGGATTCGTCTTCGGGCAGTTGGATGACAATCTGCCCAAACGCTTTTCCGTCCATGTTTTTAGTATCAGCAAAGAGAATATTTACAGGCGATTTATATTCGAGCACCATATTGGCGATTACGGGTTCAAAAGAGGAACTCCCGTTGAAGACAATGCGGATGGCGTGTTTGCCAGTAAACGTTTCAGTGGTATGCTTTCCTTCTGGGAACACCAGGTGCTGCGCAGCCGGCGTCTTGGGGTGGGAAAAGATTTCGGTAACGTCGCCGCACTCGGCAATTTTGCTTTCACTGATGATGGCCACACGGTTGCAGATCTCTTCGATCACGCGCATCTCGTGGGTGATGATTACAATGGTAATCCCCAGACGGCGGTTGATGTCCTTCAGCAGAGCCAAAATCGAGGACGTCGTATTGGGGTCCAGGGCGGACGTCGCTTCGTCACACAGGAGCACCTTTGGATTGGTGGCCAACGCGCGGGCGATTGCAATACGCTGCTTTTGCCCGCCGGAGAGCTGGGAGGGATAAGACTTCGCTTTATCCGACAAACCGACGAGTTCCAAAAGCTCCTTTGCGCGCTTTTTGGCGGTCGCCTTGTCCACCCCGGCGATTTCCAAGGGGAAGCAGATGTTCGCTTCCGCAGTCCGCTGCATCAGCAGGTTGAATTGCTGGAAAATCATCCCCATGGAGCGCCGCGCTTCACGAAGCTGTTTTCGATTTAGCTTGGAAAGATCCATGCCGTCGAACAGGACGGTCCCCTCCGTTGGGATTTCCAGCATATTCATACAGCGTACAAGCGTGCTCTTTCCTGCGCCGCTCATACCGATAATGCCGAAGATATCCCCCTGTTCGATTTTCAGGTTGATGTCCTGCAGCGCATGGACCTCCGCGTTTTTGCCCCGGAAGGTTTTGCTGAGGGAGCGAATTTCAATGATCGGTTTTCTTTCCACATGACACCCCTCTTTTCCGTTTCCATGTTCTTCTGCTGAACGCTATGCCGCAAAGCGTTCAAAACATTACTGATTTAATAGGAATTATACGGCACAATGACATGCGTGTCAAGTATTGTGCGCAGATTCTACCTTATTCAACAGGCGGTTCCCAACGGGCGGCCAGGGCTTTGATGGGGATTCCCTTTTCCGTAAACATCTTTTCGTGCTCCGTCGGGGCATCCTGCGCAAAAAAGCCTGGATTTGCATGGAGATCGGCGGTTTGGCGCAGAAGCATGAACCCGCTTTCCTTTATATATTCTAAGGTATCGGCAAATAGGCCGTCGTCGTCCGTCTTAAACCAGAGTTCGCCGCCCGGCTGCAAGAACTGCTTATAATCGTTCAAACGGCGCGGGTGTGTCAGGCGGCGTTTGTTGTGCTTGGCACGGGGCCACGGGTTGCAAAAATTGATACAGATGCGGGCGACGCCGTCCTCCGGCCGGAGCATGTTGCAGATTTGTTCCACGTTATAAGCGGTCAACCCAACGTTGTCCACTGGACGCCCGGCCCCAGCGAAGGCCGCTTCCACAATGCGCTTCGCGGGGGCTAATACGACGTTCTTCAAATCTACACCGAGGTAATTGACCTGTGGATTTTTTGGGGCCAGCCCTGCAATATACCAGCCCTTCCCGCAGCCGAGCTCCAAATGGATGGGTTGCTTTTTCGGAAACCAATCCTGCCATTTTCCGGCCATCCGTTCCGGACCACGCACAAAAAAGGGACAGGCATTCAGCTCTGGAGCTGCCCAAGGCTTATTGCGCATCCGCATGCGGCGTTCCCTCCGTATCCCAATTTTTGCACACGTCAACCCATTTTTGACTGTGGGAATATTGAAACAGTTCCTCGCAGCTCAGTTCAATTGCGGAATTGGGAGTACCGCAGGCTGGGAATACCGTCGAAAAGCGCTTCAAAGAAATATCGCAATATACAGCGGCCGTGTCCGGATTGGCAAAGGGGCAGACGCCTCCCACCGGATAGCCTGTAAGCGGTAAAACTTCATCGGCACTCAGCATTTTGGCTTTCCGGTGGAATTCCGCTTTGAATTTGCTGTTATCGATTTTGGCATCCCCGGCTGCCACGACAAGAATACAACCGCCGTCCGACTGTAGGGAGATGGTTTTGGCAATACGCGCAGGCTCTACACCAAGCGCTTGCGCTGCCAATTCGACTGTTGCGCTGGAGACATCGAATTCCTGCACACGGCCAGCCACGCCATAGGGTTCTAGATACGTTTTTACTGCCTCAATAGACATGATAAATCCCTCCATGCTGCTATCAGATTGTATCGATTTTGCGGCTTTTTCAGTAACATAATTCTAACAAAGTATAGCATAAGAATAGACATTGGAAAGTGTCTAAAAAAGAATTTGTGAGATAAAACAAAAAATATAGGCTTTTTTTGACTTTTTGCTGCGGTTTTTTGAAATGTGTAAGGGAAAGAAAAAAATTAGCTTTTTTCGATGAATTTTCTAACAAATCATCCAAAGGAAAAACGCGGTAGCCATTTGCTTGTGCTGCGAAGAGTATGCTATACTATAGACCACATATGAGCAACGAAACCAGTGGTGGAGGAAACCAATGAACGAGCAAAGAAAACGGAAAGTTGGATGGGCTCTGGCGGTTCTGGCGGCGGTTTTGGTTTTAGTGGCTGTTGTAGTACAGTGGAACCGGTGGAAGGCAGAGCAACAACCGTTTACCAGCACGGAATTTGCAATGGGAAGTTATGTCCAACAAACTGTTTATGGCGATAGAAGGGAAGAAGCGGCATCGGAAGCAGCCAACGCGGTGCAACGCTTAGAAAACCAGATTTCGTGGCGGATAGAGGGTTCGGATATCGCACGGTTGAATGAAGCTGCAGGGACGGATTGGATTGCTATTGATCCACAGACCGCAGAGCTGCTGGCACAAGCGTTGGATGTGGCGGAGCGCTCAAATGGGGCGTACGATCCGACGATCCTGCCGGTCAGCTCCCTTTGGGACTTTGGCGGGGAAAACCAACATTTGCCGGAAGCTGAACAGATTGAAGAATACCGTTCCTATGTTGGGTATCAAAATTTGCGTGTAGATGAACAGGCTTCGGAGGCTTCTTTGAAAATCCATGGTGCGGCGATTGATCTCGGAGGAATTGGAAAAGGCGCAGCGTGTGACGCTGCGGTTCAGATGTATCAGGAAAGCGGTGCGGAGGCTGGCATTGTCGCGGTGGGCGGAAGCATTGGCCTATATGGGGAGAAGCCGGATGGCAGCTTGTGGCGCCTAGGCGTGCGCGACCCAAATAGCGGCGACGATAGGGCGGAAGCGATGGGGCTTCTGGATCTGGCGTCTGGATTTGTATCCACGTCTGGCTCCTATGAAAAAACCTTCACAGAAAATGGGAAGACCTACCATCATCTTTTAGACCCAAAGACTGGTTATCCAGCGGAAAGCGGGCTTGTATCCGTCACCGTTGTGGCGAAGAGCGGCGCTTTGAGCGACGCCTTGGCGACAGCCGTGTTCGTGCTTGGAGAAGAACAGGGCATGGCCTTGCTGGAAGAGTATGGAGCGGGTGGGGTGTTAATCTCGCAAGATAACCGTGTTTTGGTATCCGACTCCTTGAAGGACGCTTTCCAGCTCACTTCAGATATGTATACCCTTGTATCATAAGAGGGGATTGGGTGGGCGCACTTGCTGGCAAAGTTGAAACTGTTGGGCCAGGGACAATCCTTGTAAATAGCAAAAATAAAGGGAAGGTCTTTCCCCGCTCCCAGTGTTCCAAAGAAATTAGATATTTCAATAGGAAATTAGGCACGGCCGGGATGATCGGCCGTGTGTTTGCTTGCGTTTAGGTAGGAATGTTTTGGCTTGTTTTGAAGATGGGATGAAGAGGCCACATGGGGTTCTATATAGAATGGATTGTTGAAGGCATCCTTTCGGATAGAATGGTACCATACCATATAGTGTACTTGCAATGTAGGCGTTTGTATGGTATATTTCTTGATTGCTTCTGATTGGGGTAGTGCCGGCACGCATATGAGGCCAATGCCTCAGGCAGCTGTGCCGTTACTCAATACAATATTTTGAACAACGGTCTTTTTAGGAAGAAAGTAAAAAATGAAAATGGAGGGAAAAGAATGGAATTTGCATTTCCAGAAAAGCCTTTCAAAACACATGGCGGGGCGCATGTGCCGCATTATAAGAACACGGCGCAGATGGAATCCAAAATAATGCCGCCTCCGGCGCAGGTCATCATCCCCATGCAGCAGCATGCCGGGGCCCCGTGCAAACCTCTTGTCCAAGTGGGGGACGAGGTGCTTGTAGGGCAAAAGATCGCCGACAGCGATGCGGTTGTCAGCGCGCCCATTCATGCCAGCGTTTCAGGCAAAGTGCATGCGGTCAACCAGGTGATGCTCTCTGGGGGCCAATATGTGGATGCGCTTGTGATCGACTCCGATGGAGAGATGAAGGTTTCTCCAGAGGTACATCCGCCAAAGGTGGATACCCGCGAGGAGTTTCTCCGTGCTGTGCGGGAGTCCGGCTTGGTTGGATTGGGCGGCGCTGGTTTTCCTACACATGTCAAGTTGAATGTATCCCCCGATAAGAACATTGACACGCTCATTATCAACGCTGCGGAGTGCGAACCATACATAACGGCCGACCATCGGGAAGCGCTGGAAAACACAAAGGCGGTATTTTCCGGAATCAATACGGTCCGGAAGATGTTGGGAATTGAGCGGGCGATCATAGCGGTGGAAGACAATAAGCCCGATGTAATCGAAGCACTGCGGAAGATGGAGAATGATGGACAAGCCAGCCCGGACAAAAACGTTTGTGTGTTGGCGCTTTCCGCTTCCTACCCGCAGGGAGCGGAAAAGGTGCTCATCAAGTCCTGCACCGGACGCGAGGTCCCCATGGGGAAGCTGCCTGCAGATGTGGGTTGTATTGTGATGAACATAACGTCCGTTGCCTTCCTGGCCGATTATCTCAGGACAGGGATGCCTCTGGTGAAGAAGCGCGTCACCATCGACGGCTCCGCCGTAAAATCCCCGCAGAACGTTATTGTTCCGATCGGTACGCCGATTGCAGAGATCATCCGCTTCTGCGGAGGGTATGCGGTTCCGCCGAAAAAGATCCTGATGGGCGGCCCCATGATGGGAATTGCCCTTACAGACGACAGCCTGCCGGTCATCAAGCAAAACAATGGTATCCTCTGCTTTGGAGAGGAAGAGGCGCGCCTGCATGAACCAACTGCCTGTATCCGCTGTGGCCGCTGTGTGAGCGGATGCCCAATGAATCTGGTCCCGACTAAGCTGGAAAAGTATGCGGAAGCCAAACGTGTGGAAGAATTGCAGGAATATTGTGTGATGGACTGTATGGAATGCGGTACCTGCGCTTATCGCTGCCCGGCCCACCGGCCGTTGGTGCAGGCCATCCGGCTAGGAAAGGCTCTTGTTAGAAATGCGGGAGGGAAGAAATAAATGGAGCAGAAATTGATTGTATCGTCTTCGCCCCATCTGGGGAGCGGAGCAACTACGCAAAAAATTATGCTGGACGTTATTATTGCCCTGATCCCGGCGGCAATTGCATCCTGTATTTTATTTGGGATTCAGGCGCTAATCTTGATCCTGACCTGTGTGATTTCCTGTGTGCTTGCCGAATATCTCAGCCGTAAGGTGATGAAACGCGACAACACCATTTTTGACCTCAGCGCGGTAGTCACTGGCCTTTTGCTGGCCTTCAACCTACCAGCGACGATCAACCCCCTGATTGCGGTCTTTGGGAGCGTAGTGGCAATTGTTGTTGTAAAGCAGATGTTCGGCGGCATTGGGCAGAACTTTGTCAATCCAGCTCTGACGGCGCGCATCGTGCTGATGTCGTCCTTCCCGGCGAAGATGAGCAATTGGGTGGTGCCCTTCTGGTACCGCAGCGGGAACCCCGACGCGATTACCACAGCATCCCCGCTTGGCCTGCTCAAGCAAGGGGCATCGGATCAGCTTCCCAGCCATCTGGACATGCTGCTTGGCGCGCGTGCCGGCTGTTTGGGGGAAACCTGTGCCATTGCATTGATCCTGGGAGGCATTTATCTGGTGGCCCGTAAGGTTATCAGCCCAGTAATCCCGTTGTGCTATCTTGGAACTGTAGCGGTGATCTCCTTGATCGCCGGCCGTGACGTAATTTTCGAATTGCTTTCCGGCGGCCTGTTGCTCGGTGCAATCTTTATGGCGACGGACTATACAACATCCCCCATCAACCGGAATGGCCGGATTGTATATGCGATCGGCTGCGGCATTTTGACAATGCTGATCCGGATGTTCGGTTCGTTGCCGGAGGGCGTGTCCTTCTCGATTATCCTGATGAACATTTTGGTGCCGCATATTGAGCGGATCACCCGCCCGCGTCCCTTTGGCGTCAAAAAGGAGAAGGCCAAAAAGGAGGCTGCACACGAATGAAGATAGATGCAAAAGAAGTCCTGCGTCCCACCATTACATTGACCGTGATCTGTTTTGTAGTCGCGGCGCTTTTGGCGGGGACAAACCTTTTGACCAAGGATAAGATTGCACAGCAGGAGGAGCAAGCTGCCAGCGAGGCGCGCGAACTAGTCCTTCCCGGCGTTGAAGAGTTTGAAGAGATGGAGGCCACGGATGCCGATGGGGAGAGCGTGGTTTATTATGTTGGAAAGGAAGGCGGGGAAGTGGCTGGCTATGTGTTTACCACTTCCGCCAGTTCGTATGGTGGACCGGTCCAGGTGATGACCGGCATACGGGCGGATGGGGAAGTATCCGGCGTGCAATTGCTTAGTATCGACGATACGCCGGGCCTTGGAATGAATGCGCAAAAAGAGGAATTCCGTGCGCAGTACCAACAGCCAATCCCGGAATCCGGAGCATTTGAAGTCATCAAGTCCGGGGAAAAACAGGACGGCCAGATTATGGCGATGACCGGTGCAACCATCACTACACAGGGCGTAACCGACGCGGTAAACGAGGCATTGGCCCTGTATGAAACCGTAAAAGGAGGCGCTTGAGGATGGAGAAAAAGAGATCCCTATGGAGTGAATTTACCAAGGGTATTATCAAAGAAAATCCTGTGTTGCGTTTGGTGCTTGGATGCTGCGCAACGCTTGCAGTCAGCACCTCTGCTAGTAACGCAATTGGAATGGGTTTGGCGACGACCTTTGTCCTGGTCTGTTCCAATGCAGCGATCTCCCTGCTGCGTAAGGTGATCCCGGATAAGGTTCGCATTCCGGCGTTCATCACAGTGATCGCAGGATTTGTATCGGTTGTGCAGATGTTTATTCAGGCATATTCTCCAGCACTTGACGAGGCCCTGGGCATCTATCTGCCTCTGATTGTGGTCAACTGTATTATCTTGGGGCGTGCAGAGATGTTCGCCAGCAAGAATAAGGTTCTCCCCTCCATTGTCGATGGCCTTGGGATGGGAATTGGTTTTACGACTACGCTGTTGGTGATGGGGATGATCCGTGAGTTCCTCGGTTCGGGTAGCTTGTTTGGCATTCCGATTACGGCCGGAGTGGTGGACCCCATCATTATCTTCATTCTGCCGCCTGGAGGGTTCTTTGTGTTTGGTATTTTGATTGCGGTAGCAAACCGGTTGTCGGGCGAGGGTTCGCGTCCGGCAGAGCTTGGCTGTCAGGGATGCCCGCTGGCGGCAAATTGCTCGAAGCTTCAAGAAAAGGAGGCTGCTAAGAAATGATTAAGAATCTTGTAGCCATCTTTTTGGCGGCGATCCTGACAGAAAACTATATTTTGAATAAATTCCTCGGTATCTGCCCGTTCCTCGGCGTATCGAAGAAGCTGAATACAGCGGTTGGCATGAGCATTGCAGTTACGTTTGTAATGGTGATTTCCACTGCAGTGACCTGGCCAATCTATATGTATGTGCTCGTCCCCAATCATTTGGAGTATCTACAGACCATCGTCTTTATTTTGATTATTGCGGCGCTGGTCCAGTTGATTGAGACCATCCTGCGCAAATTTATGCCGCCGCTTTATAATGCGTTAGGCATCTATTTGCCGCTGATTACCACGAACTGCGCGGTTTTGGGCATTACCATGCTGGTGCTTGAAAAGGGCGCTGCGGACCCGACTTTCGGATATGTGGAATCCTTGGTCAATGCGTTCGGCTCCGGTATTGGCTTTATGGTCGCTATGGTGATCTTTGCTGGTGTCCGCGAGCGCATGGAGACGAACGACATTCCAAAATTTCTCAAAGGCCTTCCCATCACCCTGATCGCAGCATCGCTTGTGGCGGTGTCCTTCCTTGGGTTCCAGGGCCTTGTCGACGGCTTATTAGGCTGAGGGGAGGAATAGAGATGAGTCAATTATGGGTTCCTGTTGTCATTGTGGTGGTGATCGGTTTGATTGCTGGCCTGGGCTTGGCAATTGCCTCGATTCTGTTGGCTGTACCAAAGGATGAAAAAGCGGAGGCCATTGAGGAAATGCTTCCAGGGGCCAATTGCGGTGCCTGCGGGTTTTCCGGATGTTCCGGTTATGCAAAGGCTTTGGCCCACGGAGAAGCAAAGCCCGGCCTCTGTGCCCCCGGTGGGGCAGAGGTGGCCAAGACCGTTTCCCAATATCTTGGTTTGGCGGATGTGGCTGTTGAAGCAAAAGTCGCAGTGGTCAAATGTCTTGGCAGCTATGACAATACAAGCGATAAGATGGAGTATGAAGGCATCCAGAGTTGTACTGCTGCTGCACAGCTAGCTGGAGGCGTTTCCAGCTGTCGCTATGGCTGTATGGGGATGGGCGATTGTGTACAAGCTTGCGCGTATGGCGCGATCGAAGTATGTAATGGGGTTGCCCGTGTCGATCCATCGCGCTGCAAGGGGTGTTCCATGTGTGTGAAGGCATGTCCAAAGCATCTTATCACATTGGTTCCCCTAAAGCGGCAGGCGATTGTCCGCTGCAGCAATTGCGACAAGGGTGCTTCGACCAACAAGGTCTGTAAAGTAGGCTGCATTGGATGTATGAAATGCCAAAAAGTCTGTGAAGTGGGAGCAATCAAAGTGGAAAACTTCCACGCTACTGTAGATCCAGAAAAGTGCGTGGGATGTGGAAAATGTGTGGAGGCATGCCCACGTCATTGCCTGGCGATGCTGGAGTAAATTTTGATGCCACTTTCCCATTGGTGAAAAGAAGAAGCCCTAAAATTCCGCTATCTTTAGTGTCTTTACAAAAGAGAACGGAAAAATAGGGCTTCTTTTTAAAAAAATTATGAAAAAAACAGTTGCTTTTTCATCGCTTTTGTTGTATAATCTTTACCGTTACATGCCGGTGTGATGGAATTGGCAGACGTAGTGGACTCAAAATCCACCGGTGGCGACACCGTGCCGGTTCGAGTCCGGCCACCGGCACCATCTGGACAGAGGTCGAAATTTGGAACTCAAAAATGAGACATCCAAATTTCGGCCTTTTTTTCTATGCCCAAAACCGAGGATTCAAGCCACGTTTTCGTGGTTGCCCTCTTCTGTAGAAATGGGACATACAAAAGCAAAAATTGAAAAATCGAAATGTAAAAATGAAAAAAGATTAAATCCGAACCCGGTATTCTCATGTTCTTGAGGATTCCTTTTCTTTCATCCAGTAATCCTGCTCTGCCTGTTCCGGAGTTTTATACTGCAGGGTGGAATGAGGGCGTTCAGCATTGTAGAAGGCGATAAAATGGGCGATTCCCCTCATCAGATCCGCTTCCGACGTATAGTGCCTGCGGTATAGCTCTTCCTTCTTGAAAATGGAGAAGAACGCTTCCGCAACCGCATTGTCGTGGGGGCGAGCTGTTCGGGAAAAAGATTGTTCTACTCCCCAGTCCTCCAACAGGTGAACGAACGCATGGGACATATACTGCGTTCCACGATCACTATGGAACATGAGCTCTGCCTTTGGGTGCCTATCTGCGTAGGCCTGTTTAAAAGTCTTTGTAAGCAGTTGGGTGCTGCTTTTGTGGGAGATTCGATAGGAAATCACTTTCCGTGAAAACAGGTCTATGATGATGCAGAGATAATAATACTTGTCACGGAATTTAAAAACAGTGATATCACTGACCCAGACTTGATTTGGCCGTTCAGTTTGGAACTGCTGCTGCAGGAAATTTCTGTTCTGTCCTTTCTCCCATTTTTTGTATTCTTTCTTTGCTGTAGTGCTGACACTGCTGATTCCCAACTCCTTCATAAGTTGAGAAACATACTTTTGGCTGGTTTTTACCCCTTGGTTTTGAAGGATAGCAGTGATCTTGCCCGACCCATAGATTTGTCCGCTATCGTCATAAATGCTTTGAATCTGCGTTTTCAATTCCGACCGCCGCTTAGCCGCAAGTGTATCGCCTTTCTTATTTCGGAAAATGTGGTTGTAGAAAGTGCCACGTGAGACCTCCAGTGCGTCACACAGGGTGTGAACACTGAATTGACCGTAAAGTAGCTCCATGGCCTTGAGCTTTTCCTGCAAAGGCGAGGTAACAGTACAACTGACCGTCTTTAAAACCTGAATCATATCCTCCAATTTGGGTAGTGTCAAGTATTTTTCGCAAAATGGTTTGCAGGCCCTGGCATGAGAGAAGTCAGCCAGCAATGGAGGCATCCT